>JALVEU010000088.1 GCA_027030565.1 Gammaproteobacteria bacterium
GCGCCGAGGTCTGCCACCGTGAGACCGGCGGCCCGGGCCTGCGGCGTGAGCCGCACCACGAGTTGCTCACGGCCGTAGGGCAGATCGTCCTCCACGTCCGAGACACCGGGCATGGCCTTGAGGGCCTCGGCGAGCGCCAGTGCCGCGGCCTTCACCTTCGCCGTGTCGCCCCCGGTGAGTCGCAGGCTCACGTCGCGTCCCGGTGGTCCGGTACGTCGTTCCGTGATGGAAAAGTTCTCCACCCCCGCCGGCAGGCGCACCAGCGCACGCCACGTCTCGATGAACCTCCGGTTGCGCACGCTGCGGTGGTCCGGGGGCGTCAGTTCCACCACCAGCCCGGCCAGTTGGTCGCCCCGCTGTCCGCCGACCGTCCCTTCCTGGAAATTGGTGCCCACCACCGCCACCGCCGTCTCGATCAACCCACCCCCCAGGGCGGCCTCGGCGGCGCGCAGGGCGGCCTGCAGCTCACGCACGAAGGCCTCGGTGTGCGTCCGCGGGGTGCCCGCGACCATGCCCACGTTGGCATAGATCACCTGCCCCTCGGGGGTCGGAAAGAAGGTGAACGACAGCCGCCCGCCCTTGAGCAGCCCGACGCTGACCATCAGCAGCCCCACGGCGGTGGCCAGGACCACCACGCGGTTGCGCAGACAACCGCGCACGAAGCGCCTGAACCATCGATCGCGGAACCGCTCGAAACCGCGATCGAGCCGCTGGCGCAGGCGCGGCACCGCATTGGCGTCGATGTGCAGGAAGGCCTCGCGCAGGTGTCCCGGCAACACCAGGAAGGACTCCAGCAGCGAGGCCACGATGACCGCCGAGACCACGAACGGAATGTCGAACAGGATCTTGCCGATGGGCCCCCCGATGAGCATCAGGGGCAGGAAGGCGGCCACGGTGGTGAGCGACGAAGCCAGCACCGGGGCCAACATCCGCCGGGCTCCACCCTCGGCCGAGGTGAGCGCCGGCTCTCCCGCCTGGTAGTGGGCATAGGCGTCCTCGCCCACCACGATGGCGTCGTCGACGATGATGCCCAGGGCCATGATCAAGGCGAACAGCGAGACCATGTTGATGCTGCCGCCGGCCAGATACAGCAAGGCGAGCGTGGCGGCGAAGGAGGTGGGGATGCCCACTGCCACCCAGAAGGCGACTCGTCCGTTGAGGAACAGGTAGAGGATCGCGACCACCAGCACCAGACCCCCGGCCCCGTTCTTGAGCAGCAGCATGATGCGCTCGCGGATGAGCTGCCAAGTCTGGTCATAGACCCGCAGCTCCACAGTGGGCGGCAGAGTGGGAAGGGTACGCTGCAGCCAATCCTGCAGAATGCGCGCCGCCCGCAGCGAGTGACCTTGCTCGGAGCGCCAGATGCGCATTTCCACCGCCGGCTGGTCATCGAACCACGCCTCGGCGCTCCTCGGCAGGGGCCGGCGCTGGATGGACGCCACGTCCCCGAGCAGGACATGGATTTCGGGGCCTTCGCGCAACGGCAGGCCGGCAAAGCCGGGACCCGAGCGACGCTGTTCCACCAGACGCAGCTCACGGGCCGCTTCGTCCTGAGCGGTCTCACCCGCCGGGATATCGTGGCTCTCGGCGTCCACTCGCCGGGCCACGGTGGGCAGATCCATGTCCAGACGGAGCTGGTCGGCCGTGGCGATCTGGATCGCCATCTCCTCGTCGGGCAGCCCGGTGAAGGTCACCCGGTCCACGCCCAGCGCCAACAGCTCGCGCTCGAACCGGCGCACCAGGGCCCGCAGCTCGCGGGGGGTGAGGTCTCCCGTGACCAGGAGCCGGGCGACGGGCTCGTAGCGCACCACCCGCGAGACCTCCGGACGCTCGGCTTCGACCGGCAGGTTGCGAAAGGCGTCCACCCGCTGCTTCACCTCGTCCAGGGCCAGGATGATGTCCGTGCCCTCCTTGAAGCGCAGGCTGATGGCGGCCACGCCTTGGGCCGAAGTGGAGGTCATCTCGTCGAGCCCATCGACGGTCTTCAGCTCCTGCTCCAGCGGCGTGGTGATGCCGGATTCCACGTCCTCCGGCGAAGCGCCGCTCCAGACCACCCGCACATTCACCACGTCGAGCTGGAAGTTGGGGAAGAACTGGACATTGAGGCGCAACAGCGCCACCGCGCCGGCCAGCAGCATCATGAGCATCAGCAGATTGGCCGCCACGCGGTGATGGGCGAAGCGCCCGATCAGGTCACGGCGGTGGATGTACGGCGTGTTCACCGCGCAGCAGTCCCCTGCCCCCGGTTCTCACCGTTGTTCGCGGTGACGATCTCCACGCGCAGCCCGTCCACGGCCTGCGGCAGATGTGTGACCACCACCCGATCGCCACGGCGCAGCGACGCCGAGCGCACCACCACCCAGGTGGTGCCGTCCGGACCGCGCCGATGCCCGGCCACTTCCACGGCGATCCGCTGCAGACGCCCGTCGCGGACCCGGTAGATCGTATCGCCCCCGTACAGCGCCGAGGCCGGCACCGCCACGCTCCCGGGCACCGGCGGCAATACCAGGTGCAGGGACACGATCGCACCGGGCTCCAGCGACCACGCCGGTCCGACGGAGAAGATGCCGGTCACGCCCACCGTCTCGGCCTCGCCGGACAGCCGCTCCAGCCTCAGGTGCCCCGCGGGGGAAGACGCCTCGAGCCGTCCGCCGCTGCTCAGCACCTGGGCCACGGTGGCCCGGTACGGCTGGGGGATCAGCGCATGGACCTCCAGGCTGCGGCGGCTGTAGACCCGCGCGAGCACACGGCCGGGCTGGACCCACTCCCCGGGGGCCGCATCCACCTCGCTCACCACACCGTCGAAGGGCGCGCGCAGCACGCTGCGCTCCAGGGCGAGCCGCGCCGACCGCAAGGCCGCGTGGGCGCGCGCGAGGCGCGCCTCGATTTGCGCCACGCGCGCCTCGTGCGACTGGATCTCCAGCTCCTTGCCGATCCACTCCTGCTCAAGCCGGGCGAGGGTCTCGCGGGCCTGGTCCAGCGCCTGGTCACTGCCCAGGCCCTTGGACTTGAGTTCTCGCTGGCGGGCCACCTCGGCACGGGCGATGGCCACCCGCTCGCGTGCCGATTCCAGGCTGCGCAGGTCGGCCTCGTGTTTGACCCGCTCCAGGGCACGCTGGGCCTCCAGATCCCGGACCTCGGACTCGGCCCGCTTCACGGCCGGCTCGAAGTCCCGTGGATCGAGGACCACCAGCAGGTCACCCTGCGCCACACGCTCACCCTCTCGCACCAGCACCTCGGTGACCTGCGCGGCCCCGGGTGCCGCCAGATCGGCATCCTCGCGGGCCTTCACCCGGCCGTAGAGCGTCAGTTCCGGAGCGATGGACCCTGGTGCCACGGCGATCACCTCCACGCGCCATGCACGCTCTCCGGGTGGCGCCGCCGGCTGCTCGCGCCGTGTGGCCACCAGATAGACGGCCAGCGCCACGGCCGCCCCCAACAGGACCAACGCCACCAGACGGGGGCGTCGCGATCCGCCGCGGATCGGCGCATCGTCCTCGGGAAAGGACTTCGGGGTCATGGGCAGATGTCTCGAGTCCAGAAGCCGGCCGGTTTTTGGCACGAAGCGGCATATGGTATACCCGTTGCCGTCCCACATCCGGCGCGGATTCGGTGCGCCAGGCAGGGTTTCCGCCCCTCTGACCAGGGGCTGCGGCGCACCCTCCCCCGCTTTGGTCGAAGCGGGCGCGTCCCGCGTCCCGTGCATTCAAATCGACCGTTCAGCCCGCAACTGCACGAAAACCGGTGCAAACATGCGGGAACTTTCCACACAATGATGAACCAACGTATTGCAATGCTCTGTGGAGATCGAGTCCGTGATGAAAGCCCTGGTCGTCGACGATTCAAAACTGGCACGGGTCAAGCTGGGCAAGCTGCTCAAGGAACGCGGGATCGAGGTCGATACCGCCGAATCGGGTGAGGAGGCCATCGAGCGCGCCCGTCGCGATCCGCCGAACGTGATCTTCATGGACCACCAGATGCCCAGCATGGACGGGATCGAGGCCATGAAGCTCATCAAGAGCGATCCCAAGACCCGTAACGTGCCGGTCATCATGTGCACCGGGCAGGACGAGGCCGCGTTCCGCGAGATGGCGGCAAGCCACGGGGCGGTGGGCGTACTCACCAAACCGCCGGTGCTGGAGGACCTCGACCGCCTGCTGTCAGAGGCCGCGGTGCCGGAAGAGACGACCCCGGCCGAGGCCCCCACGCAGCCTGCCGCCGAGATCCACGAGATCCTGGAACGCATCACACGCATCGAGGCCCGCGTGCCGGCGCCCGAGCACATCGAGGAGCAGATCGCCGCGGTATCCGAGTCCTTGCGTACCGCCATCCGCAACATGGAGGAGGAGATCGAGACCCGGCTGGCGACCATCGCCGACGAGCTGTCCACACCGGGACTGGACGCCGCCAGCATCGCCGAAGAAGCGGCCCAGCGGGCCGGCGAACAGGTGGCGCGGCGCTTCGCGCAGTTCGAACACCGGATCAAGGAGCTGGAAACGGCGCTGGAGGCCGCGATCTCTCAGGAGGGCCGCGGGCCGGACCCCGACAGCCTCGCGGAGCAGGCGGCGGCCCGCATCGAGGCCGGTCTCGGGGAACGCCTGGAACCCCTGGAACGCAAGCTCTCCGAGATCGAGGCCAGTCTCAGCGCGGAGATCGAGGGCCTGGTCCAGCGCACGGTCTCCGAGATCCCGGCGCCACCCGCAGTACTCGGCGACGGCGAGCTCGAACGGGTCAAGGCGGTGGCCGAATCCACGGCCCAACGGATCGCCCAGCAGGCCGTGCGGGAGCAGGAGGCACCGGCGGCCTCGGCCATCAGCGAGGAGCTGGAGGCGGAACTACGCGCCCTCAGCGAGGAGATCGCCCGCGAGACCGCTCGTGCCACGAGCCAGAGCGAGGCGCAGCGGGTGGTGGAGGCCCATCTGTCGGCGGTGCAGGAGAGCGAACCCGGCAATGGCAAGGACGAGACCATCGCGAGGGTCGATGCCGTGTTGCGCGAGCTGCGTGAAGTCCGCGAGCAAAACCAGGGCCTGCGCAGACAAGTCTACGTGGCCTGGGTGCTCGCCGCAGCGGCCATCGCCGCTGCCATCGCACTGCCCCTGGTCCTGTGACACGCCGCGCGGCGTCGGGTCTGCAGGGTGGCGCGGCCCGGCTCAATACCCGGTTTCGTCTACGAACCCCTGGAGGCGCCGCTGTCCCCTGGCACACTCCTCGACGCCCCGGTTCCAGCCCTGGCGGTAGGGTATCTCCGCCCGGTACCGGGCCGCGTCCTTGACGTACGCGTAACGGGTGTCACCGGCACGAAACAGGCCCGTCCTGCAACCGTCCGTGTAGCCGTCGATGTAGGCGGGCGGCCTGCCCTCCTCGGCCAGATCTTCGCGAACGCTCTGCTCCGAGCACGCCACCAGTGCAAAGGCGAGGAGGGCGAACACCGCCCCGCATCCGCTGTGCCTATCCATATAAAAACCCGGATCCCCGATGTCCATACTTGCACTCATGGTACCGTGTCCCGAGACTCTTTGAGCTGCCGCGGCGGCAGCCCACCGTACAGGAGGACACAAGGGCATGAACACGGCCTGGCTGCGCTGGCACGTATTGGAGGATCCCGAGGCGGTGGCCCACGCGGTCGCCCGGCGGATCCTGCGCGCAGCCGAGCGCGCCCAGGAAGACCGCGGGAGGTTCCGCATCGTCCTGGCGGGGGGTACCACACCCCGGCGCACCTACCAGATCCTGGCCCGCGCCCAGTCCGACTGGTCGCGTTGGGCCGTCTACTTCGGTGACGAGCGCTGTCTGCCGCGCGAGCATCCGGAGCGCAATAGCCGCATGGCGGCCGAGGCCTGGCTGGACCACGTGCCGATCCCGGCCACCCACATCCACCCCATCCCCGCCGAGCTCGGCCCGCTCGAGGCGGCGCACCGTTACGCCGCGGTGGTCGCCCAGGCCGTGCCCTTCGACTTGGTGCTACTGGGGGTTGGGGAGGATGGCCACACCGCCAGCCTGTTTCCAGGGCAGGAACACGATCCCGAGGAGTGGGTCCATGCCGTGTTCGACGCCCCGAAACCACCCCCGGAACGCGTGACTCTGAGCGTGCGGGCCTTGAGTGCCGCGCACGAGGCCCACGCGTTGGTCACGGGCCCGTCCAAATGCGGGGCCGTGCACCGCTGGCGGACCGGCGAAGACCTGCCCATCGCCCGGGTGCGCAGCCACACCGGGCTGGACGCCTGGCTGGACCGGGCCGCCGACGCTTGCGGCTATACTGCGCATCCATCGACCGAGAGTCCAGGGAGTGAACGTTCATGAGCCACGTAGTGATCGTCGGATCCGGGTTCGGGGGCTGCACGGCCGTGCGCAAGCTGCGCAAGCAGGGCTTCGATGGGCACATCACCTTGGTCTCGCCCCGTCCCGAGCTCTTCTATTATCCGAGCCTCATCTGGGTGCCGTCGGGCCACCGCTCGGAGGCCGACCTGCGTATCGATCTGCACGGATTCCTGGCCAAGCACCAGGTGACACACCACGCGGCTCGGGCCACGGGCCTGCGTTCCCGGGACAACGTGCTTCTCACCGACGCCGGGGAACTCACCTACGACTGGCTGCTCATCGCCAGTGGTGGGGGCTATTTGCGCAAGCTGCCCGGGATCGAGCACGCCCACATCGTCTGCGAGGGTTGGGAGACGGTGAAGGCCTACAGTGACAAGCTCCTGGCCCTGGACTCGGGCCGCCTCGCCTTCGGTTTCGCCGGCAATCCCAAGGAGCCGGCGGCCATGCGCGGCGGGCCCATCTTCGAGTTCCTGTTCGGGGTGGACACCCTGCTGCGCACCCAGGGCCGGCGCGACCGCTTCCAGATCACCTTCTTCAGCCCCGCACCCAAACCGGGGGCACGGTTGGGCGAAAAGGCCGTGGAACGTCTGCTCTCCCGGATGCGCCGACAGGACATCCACACCCACCTGGGCCACAAACTGGTCCGGTTCGAGGCCGACAAGGTGGTGACCGAGGGGGGCGAGGTGCCCGCCGACCTCATCGCGTTCATTCCGGGGATGACCGGTCCGGCGTTCGCGGCCGAGACTGACCTGCCCTTGTCCGAGGGCGGTTTCTTCAAGGCCGACGAGACCTGCCGGTCGCCGGGCGCCCCAAACGTCTACATTGCGGGCGACTGCGGGAGCTTCCCAGGGCCGGACTGGCGTCCCAAGCAGGCACACATGGCCGACCTGCAGGCCGAGGCTGCCGTGAAAAACATCCTCGCCGCCATGGCGGGCCGGCCGGCCCACCATCGGTTCAAGACAGAGCTGATCTGCATCATCGATTCCCTGAGCACCGGCGTGCTGGTCTACCGGGATGACAGACGCAACTTCCAGTTGCCGGGCAAACCCTTCCACTGGGCCAAGGTCCTCTTCGAAAAGTCCTATCTGCGGCCCTACACCAATCCCTGACGGCCGGCCGTGGGCGGCGGACGATCCCCTTCCGGCACGGATCCCATGTCACGGCCTCGGGCGGAGGTCACGGGCGGCATCCTCGCCGGTGGCCGCGGCCGACGCATGGGCGGCAGCGACAAGGGGCTCCTAGAACTCGCCGGCCGGCCACTGGTGGCGCACATCGTCGCGGGTCTGGCCCCCCAGGTGGGACGACTGCTCATCAATGCCAATCGCAATCTGGACCGCTATGGCCGACTGGGATACCCGGTGGTCCAGGACGAGGAGCCGGACTTCCAGGGCCCGCTGGCCGGAATGGCAGCGCTGCTCGCCCATTCGCCGACGCCGTGGCTGGTGGTGGTCCCTTGTGACGGTCCATTCGTCCCACCGGACCTGGTGATGCGCCTGTGGATGGCGCGGCAGCGTGCTGAAGCCGAGATCGCCGTGGCCCACGACGGCGCTCGCATGCAGCCTGTGTACTGCCTGCTACCCACGGCGCTGCTGGAAGACCTGCGCGCCTTCCTGGCCGCCGGGGGACGCAAGATCGACCGTTGGTATGGCGCCCACGCTACGGCCCTGGCCGATTTCAGCGATACACCGGACCTGTTCTTCAACGTGAACACCCCACAGGAGCGAAGGCGCGCCGAGGCCATGCTGGGCTCCGGGCAGAACGGCACCACCGGGTCTATACTGGATCGCAGCGACGGTTCCTGAGCCAGCGAGGTCCGGCAGGTCATGTACGACCCGATTGCCGCTTTCGACGCCAGGCGCGCTGCGCCAGCTTGGTGGTCCCTGCTCGGGGCGTGCCTGGGCTGCCTCCTGCTGCTGCCCTCGCAGGGGCACGCCTCCAATCCGGACATGCCGGAGCTCGCGGAGCTGGAATGGATCCTGGACTCCCAGGCCGCCTCCCTGACCGGGATCGTGTTCGATATCCGTGAATACGATCCGGATGCACTCGTCTGGGTATTGCCCCGCCTGGCCGCCTACATGGAACTGATCGAACGGGCGCGCCCGGGCCTGCCGGTGGCCCTCATCTCCCACGGCGACGAGATGGCCCTGCTCACCGCGCGGGCCGCCCGCACCCACGCCGAGTTGCACCGCGAGCTGAGGCGGCTCCACGCCAGGGGACTCACCATCCACGTCTGCGCGACGTTCGCCCGAGAACTGGGACTCGACGAGACGGATTTCCCCCCGTACGTGGACGTCGTACCGTTCGGACCGGCACAGTTGGAAGACTACGTGCAGATGGGATACGGACATGTCTCACTGGAAATCACCTGGTAGCCGGCTCCGCGGTGGCCAACGGGCGCGGTGATAGAATGCGCCACTGGAGCATAGATCCACCCAATAAGAAGGGCCGTGGGGCGCCGCCGAGGGCTCATGGCGAGGCTGCCCGGGGGCCGGGAACCAACGAGGGAGTCTCCATGAAGGACCACACCGTCACCCTGATCGACAACCGCACGGGCCAGAAGATCGAACTGCCCGTCCTGCACGGTACGGCCGGTCCACCCGCGATCGACATCCGTCGTCTGTACCGCGAGATGGGGTATTTCACCTTCGATCCCGGCTATCTCTCCACGGCGAGCTGCGCCAGCACCATCACCTTCATCGACGGAGAGAAGGGGGAACTGCGCTATCGCGGCTACCCGATCGAGCAGCTGGCCGAGCACAGCACTTATCCCGAGGTGTGCTACCTGCTGCTCTACGGTGAGCTACCCACGCGGGAAGAGCTCGACTGCTTCGAGCGCAGCATCAAGAACCACACGCTGCTCGACGAGGCCATTCGCCGTTTCTACACGGGGTTCCGCCACGACGCCCATCCCATGGCCATCATGGTGGCGGTGGTGGGGGCCCTGGCCGCGTTCTACCATCAGTCCATGGACGTGCACGACCCGCGCGACCGCGAGATCGCCGCCCACCGTCTCATCGCCAAGATGCCCACCATCGCGGCCTGGAGCTACAAGTACTCGGTGGGTCAGCCGTTCATGTATCCGCGCAACGACCTGGGTTACACCGAAAATTTCCTGCACATGATGTACGCCCTGCCCACGGGGGCGTACCGGCCGGACCCCACCGCAGTGCGGGCCATGGACCTCATCCTGATCCTCCATGCCGACCACGAGCAGAACGCCTCCACCTCCACCGTGCGCCTCACGGGCAGCTCCGAGGCCAGCCCGTTTGCGGCGCTCTCAGCCGGGATCGGCACCCTGTGGGGGCCCGCCCACGGGGGCGCCAACGAAGCCGTGATCCGGATGCTCCAGGAGATCGTCGAATCGGGCAGGCCCTTGCAGTACTACATCGATCGGGCCAAGGACAAGAACGACCGCTTCCGACTCATGGGCTTCGGGCATCGGGTATACAAGAACTACGATCCCCGGGCCGTCATCATCCGCAAAATGTGTCACGAGGTGCTCGCCGGCCTGGGACCCGACGACCCGAACCAGGCCCTGTTCGACACGGCCATGGAGCTGGAGCGGATCGCGCTGGAGGACCCCTATTTCATCGAGCGCAAGCTCTATCCCAACGTAGACTTCTACTCGGGCATCATCTTTCGGGCGCTGGGAATCCCGCTGAACATGTTCACAGTCCTGTTCGCGCTGGCGCGCACCGTGGGCTGGCTTGCGCACTGGATGGAAATGATGGCCGACCCCAACGCCCGAATCGGCAGGCCACGCCAGCTCTACATCGGCTATGAGCGGCGGGACTACGTGCCCATCGACCAGCGCCGGCCCGTGGAGGGTGCGCAACCGAGTGTGTGCGAGCACCATGGATAGGAGACCGGGTGCCTGAGCGGAAGGAGGGGCCGGGAAATCGCCGGCCGAGCAATGTCTTGTGAGTGGGAAACACTCACATTAGCATATTCAAATGTGCAAACATCGCAGAAAGGGAGGAGGTTCCAGATGACCATCGATCGGATCGTTCTCGCCTTCGCCGGCGCTATGGTCCTGGTGAGCGTCGCCCTGGCCTATTACGTGGATCTGCGCTGGCTGTGGCTCACCGTGTTCGTGGGGGCCAATCTGTTCCAGTCCGCGTTCACCGGCTTCTGCCCGCTGGCCATGATCCTCAAGCGCCTGGGCGTACGTCCGGGGCAGGCGTTCGTCTGAACGGCCACCGGGGTTCTTGGACCACACGTCGGACCCGTAGAGGCGGGTCCGACGCCGATCTTTTTGCGGCGCTTGGGCGCGGTGGGATCCTGCCCGTTCGTTCCGCGCCCGTGCAGCCCGTCGGCGACGGGCGGTGCATCCCCCGCTCCGTGCCCACAGGTATATAATTCGCCTTCGATGGCTCCTGCAGGCCTGGGACCGTAACCTGAGGTGAGGTCTCGTCCGGCTCGGGATCCGAGGCCAGCGCGCACTACCGCCAATCCTTACCGAACAGAGGTCTCTCGATGAATGCCATTCCGGAGGAGGTCGTCGGTCCAGCCGCACGGCTGTCCGATGCCGTGACGCGTCCGTTTCCCAATTCGCGCAAGGTCTACGTTCAGGGCTCGCGTCCCGACTTGCGCGTCGGGATGCGTGAGATCCTCCAGTCGCCCACCCGCAGCACGCAGGGGCCGGAGCCGAATCCCCCGATCCCGGTCTACGACACCTCCGGCCCCTACACCGATCCAGACTGCGAGATCGACCTCACACGCGGCCTGCCCGCCCTGCGGGCCCGGTGGATCGAGGAGCGCGGCGACACCGAAGTGCTGGACGGCCCCAGCTCCGAATATGGGCGCCGGCGGTTGCAGGATCCGGCCCTGGCCCACCTGCGCTTCGCCCACGTGCGCCCCCCCCGGCGTGCCCGGCCGGGTGCCAACGTGACCCAGCTGCACTATGCGCGGCGCGGCATCGTCACCCCCGAGATGGAATACGTGGCCATCCGCGAGAACTGCCGCCTGCAGGAACTGCGTGAGGACCCGCGCTACGAGGCGCTGCTGCGCAGGCAGCCGGGCCAGCCCTTCGGCGCCCGCATACCGGAGGAGGTCACACCCGAGTTCGTGCGCCAGGAGGTGGCTGCAGGACGGGCCATCATTCCGGCCAACATCAACCACCCGGAGCTCGAACCGATGATCATCGGCCGTAACTTCCGGGTGAAGATCAACACCAACATCGGCAACTCGGCCCTCACCTCCGGGATCGCCGAGGAGGTGGAGAAGCTCGTCTGGTCCTGCCGCTGGGGCGGCGACACGCTCATGGACCTTTCCACCGGCCGCCACATCCACGAGACCCGCGAGTGGATCATCCGCAACTCGCCGGTGCCCGTCGGCACCGTGCCCATCTATCAGGCGCTGGAGAAGGTGGACGGGAGGCCCGAAGCGCTCACCTGGGAGCTCTTCCGTGACACCCTCATCGAACAGGCCGAACAGGGTGTCGATTATTTCACCATCCACGCCGGCGTGCGCCTCGCCTACGTGCCGCTCACCGCACGCCGGGTCACCGGGATCGTATCGCGCGGGGGCTCCATCATGGCCAAGTGGTGTCTGGCCCACCACAAGGAGAGCTTCCTCTACACCCACTTCGAGGAGATCTGCGAGATCATGAAGGCCTACGACGTGGCCTTCTCCCTGGGCGACGGGTTGCGCCCGGGCTGCATCGCCGATGCCAACGACGAGGCCCAGTTCGCCGAACTGCGCACCCTGGGCGAGCTCACCCGCATCGCCTGGAAACACGACGTGCAGGTGATGATCGAGGGCCCCGGCCATGTGCCGATGCAGAAGATCGCAGAAAACGTCGAGCGCGAGCTCGAGGACTGTCTGGAGGCCCCCTTCTACACCCTGGGACCCCTGGTGACCGACGTCGCCCCTGCCTACGACCACATCACCTCGGCCATCGGCGCCGCCCAGATTGGTTGGCATGGCACCGCCATGCTGTGCTACGTGACCCCCAAGGAACACCTGGGCCTGCCCAACAAGGAGGACGTGCGCACCGGGATCGTCACCTATCGCATCGCTGCGCACGCCGCCGATCTGGCCAAGGGTCACCCGGCGGCCCAGCTCCGGGACAATGCGCTGTCCAAGGCACGGTTCGAGTTCCGCTGGGAAGACCAGTTCAACTTGAGCCTGGACCCAGAGCGAGCACGCGCGTACCACGACGAGACCCTGCCCAAGGAGGCCCACAAGGTCGCCCACTTCTGCTCCATGTGCGGGCCCAAATTCTGCTCCATGCAGATCACCCAGGAGGTGCGTGACTACGCCCGTGAACGGGGCATCGAGACGGTGGAGCAGGCCGTGGAGGCCGGCCTGTCCGAAAAGGCGAACGAATTCCAGGCCGCCGGCGGCACCCTCTATCGCAAGTCCTGATCCTCGCATGGCGGAACCCTGTTTCGTTCTGCCTGTCCGTGTCTACTACGAGGACACCGACGCAGGCGGCGTGGTCTATTACGCGAACTACCTGAAGTACCTCGAGCGGGCGCGCACCGAATGGCTGCGAACCCTGGGCTTCGAGCAGCGGCGGCTGCTGGAGGACCACGGCGTGGTCTTCGCGGTCCACCGGGTGGAACTGGCCTTTGCGCGACCGGCCCGGCTGGACGACGAGCTGCAGGTGACCTTGGCCGTCGCCAGGTGCTCCGCAGTGCGGATGCGTTTTCGCCAGACGGTGCAACCTACCGGGGATGCGGCCCGGCTCGTCGATGCCCGGGTGGACGTCGCCTGCCTCGATGCCGCGCACTTCCGCCCACGGCGCATGCCCCGCGGGATTCAGGAGGCCATCGGTCAGTGGATGTCGATCTGAGTCTGTTCCGCCTCATCACCAGCGCCAGCCTGGTGGTCCAGCTGGTGATGCTGCTCTTGCTGGCCGCCAGCGTGGCGTCCTGGACGGTGATCTTCAGCAAGTGGCGCCTTCTGCGCCACGCACGCACGCACGCCGACGGATTCGAGCTGCGCTTCTGGTCGGGCGGCGACCTGACTCGACTCTTCGAACAACTGCGTCACCGGCGCGACCTGGCCGGCATGGAGCACATCTTCGTGGCCGGCTTCAAGGAATACGCGCGCATGAACCGCCGCGATCCGGACGCAGCACGCACGGCAGTCGAGAACGCGCACCGCTCCATGCGCGTGGCCCTCTCGCGCGAGGTGGACAACCTCGACAGCGCACTGTCCTTCCTCGCCACCGTGGGCTCCACGAGCCCCTACGTGGGACTGTTCGGCACCGTTTGGGGGATCATGAACGCATTCCAGGCCCTGGCACACGTCCAGCAGGCCACGCTCTCCTCCGTGGCGCCGGGCATCGCCGAGGCCCTGGTGGCCACTGCCATCGGCCTGTTCGCCGCCATCCCGGCAGTGATCGCCTACAACCGCTTCTCCGCAGACGTCGACCGACTGGTGAACCAATACGACAACTTCGTCGAGGAGTTCACCGCCCTGCTGCAGCGGCGCATCCACGCGGGCTGATCCGGGACCATGGCCCGCCGTGCACGAAGACACCGTCCCATGGCCCAGATCAACGTGGTGCCCTACATAGACGTGATGCTGGTGCTGCTGGTGATCTTCATGGTCACTGCACCCATGCTCCAGCAAGGCGTCGACATCGAGCTCCCCAAAGCACCCTCTCAGGCGCTGCCGGACGCCACCAAGCAGGTGGAACCCATCGTCGTGCAAGTGGGCGCCGACGGCCGCTTCTATCTCAAACCGGTCCGTGTTCCCATCGACGATGCGGCGTTGGCCGAGACCGTACGCCGCCAGCGGGCCCGGCAACCGGGACGTCCCGTCTATGTGGAGGGAGACCGGTCGGTGGCCTATGAACGGGTCGTGGCCGCGCTGGTGCTGCTGAAAAACGCCGGCGTAGAGGACGTGGGACTGCTGACCGAGCCGCCGGCGGAACCACAGGAACCATGACGCGGCGCAATCCCTACCTGCGTTCTTCGGTACTGTGGGCGATAGTGGTCAACGTGCTGGCCCTGGCGCTGTTGTTCCTGGGCCTCGAGCTCAGACGCGGCCATCAGATCCAGACTCCGCCGCCGGTAGAGCCCGTGCGAGCCACTGTCGTCGATGCGACAGCGCTACAAGCCGCCGAGGAGGCCCGCCGCAAGGCCGAGGCCGAGCGCAAGCGTAAGGCCGCCGAGGAGGCCCGCCGCAAGGCCGAAGCCGAACGCAAACGCAAGGCCGCCGAGGAGGCCCGCCGCAAGGCCGAGGCCGAGCGCAAACGCAAGGCCGCCGAGGAGGCCCGCCGCAAGGCCGAAGCCGAACGCAAACGCAAGGCTGCCGAGGAGGCCCGCCG
>JALVEU010000089.1 GCA_027030565.1 Gammaproteobacteria bacterium
GAGACGGCCCCCTGTGCGGACGTGTGTCCCACGGGTGCCTCGTTCCGTCGCATCGACGGTGTGGTCCTGGTGGACAAACACATCTGCATCGGCTGCCGCTACTGCATGATGGCGTGCCCGTACAAGGCGCGTTCGTTCGTGCACGAGACGCTGGAGGGCCAGAAACCCCATGCCCCGCGGGGCAAGGGCACCGTCGAGTCCTGCACGCTGTGCGTGCACCGGGTGGATGCCGGCGAGCAGCCGGCCTGCGTGGTGGCCTGCAACGAGGCAGGGGGGAAGGCGATGCTGTTCGGGGATCTGAAGGATCCGGACAGCGAGATCGCGCAGGAGATCCGGGCCCGGGGGGCGACCCAGGTGCGAGCCGACCTGCAGCTCAACCCGGGCGTGCGGTATCGGGGCTTCTAAACGCGCCGAGGGGTCGGCAATCAGAGGAAGCGACGAAATCCCATGAGCAAGATACGATTCACCACCATCGAAGGCCGCTCGCCGGGGTTCTATGCCCTGTTGGGCGTGCTCGGCGTGCTCATCCTGGCCGGGCTCGGGGCTGCGCATACCATGGAGTCCCAGGGGCACTGGGTCACCGGGATGAGCAACCAGGTCATCTGGGGTACGCCGCACATCTTTGCGGTGTTCCTGATCGTGGCGGCGTCCGGGGCGCTGAACACCGCCTCGGTGTCCTCGGTGTTCCAGCGAGCCGAGTACAAACCCATGGCCCGCTTGTCGGGGCTGCTCGCCGTGGCCCTGCTTGTAGGGGGGCTAGCGGTGCTGGTGTTGGATCTCGGCCGCCCGGACCGGCTGATCGTGGCCATGACCTACTACAACTTCAAGTCGGTCTTCGCCTGGAACATCTTCCTGTATACGGGATTCATTGCCGTTGTGGCCCTGTATCTCTGGATGATGATGGACCGGAACATGACGGCCTACGCGCGGCCAGCCGGTATCGCGGCCTTCACCTGGCGCATCATCCTGACCACGGGCACCGGTTCCATCTTCGGCTTTCTGATCGCCCGCGACGCATTGGGTACGGCACTGCTCGCGCCCATGTTCGTCATCATGTCGTTTTCCTATGGTACGGCGATCTTCCTCCTGGTGCTGGTGGCGGCCTACCGCTGGACGAGGCGGCCGCTGAGTGACGCCGTGGTGCTGCGGGTCAAGAACCTGCTCAGCGTGTTCGTGATCTCGGTGTTCTACTTCGTCCTGGTGTACCACATCACCAACCTGTATTTCACGGAGAAGCACGACGTCGAGGCCTTCCTGCTCCTCGACGGTGGACCGGTGACGCAGGCTTTCTGGTGGGTGCAGATCGTGCTGGGGACGGTGTTGCCCTTGGTGCTGTTTTGGGCGCCCGGTCTGAAGGACTCCGTCGTGGCGGCATTGGTAGGTGCTGCCTTGGTGATCGTCGGCGGGCTGGGACAGATGTATGTGACCATCATTGGCAGTCAGCTCTACCCGCTGGAGCTCTTTCCGGGCAAGACGATCAGCAGCAGCTTCTACGACGGCGTGGTCGCCCACTACACGCCCAGTGTGTACGAGGTGTTTCTGGGGCTCGGAGGGGTGGCCCTATCGCTGGCCATCGTCGTGGTGGCGCTCAAGGTCCTGCCTTTTATTCCCGACCGCTTGGTCGAATCTGGGGAGCGTGTCTCCTGATCCTGCCGCCGCGTCGTACTTTGTCGAGATTCGCGTGACGCCGGGAGCGGGGCGCCCGTTCCCGGCGTCAACCCTTTCCAGGATCCCGGCGTTTCCATGAGCACTCCGGTTCCACGCCTTCTCGTCTCGGCGGCCCACAAGTCTTCGGGTAAGACGACCGTCTCCATGGGGCTCTGTGCAGCGCTGCGGGCGCGGGGGTTGCAAGTCCAGCCTTTCAAGAAGGGGCCCGACTACATCGATCCCATGTGGCTGGCCCAGGCAGCAGGGAAGGCCTGCCACAATCTGGATTTCTACGTGAGCTCGCCCGCCGAGATCGTGCAGGAGTTCGCGCATCGCGCAGCAGGGGCGGATGTCGCCCTGGTGGAGGCCAACAAGGGCCTCTACGACGGCATGGACCTGGAAGGGCGCAACAGCAATGCCGCACTGGCCAAGTTGTTGGGGCTTCCTGTGGTGCTGGTACTGGACACGGCCGGTACGATCCGCGGGGTCGCTCCCCTGCTGCTGGGTTATCAGCAGTTCGACCCCGGAGTGCGCTTCGCGGGTGTCATCCTCAACCGCGTCGGCGGTGCACGGCATGAGGCCAAGCTTCGTGCCGTCATCGAGCATTACACCGACATCCCGGTACTGGGGGCAGTGCATCGGGACGAGCGCCTGCGGCTGGACGAACGCCACCTGGGACTGATCCCCAGCAACGAATGGGTGCAGGCGGGCCTGCATGTCGCACGGGTCGGAGAGCGAGTGGCCGCCCAGGTGGATCTGGAAGCACTGCTGGCGGCGGCCCGCGCAGCGCCCCCGTTGCACTTCCCGGAAACTACCCCCAGGCGACCCGTGAGCTCCGGGGCACCGGTACGTGTGGGGGTGGTCATGGACCAGGCCTTCGGCTTCTATTACCCCGGGGATTTGGAACGGCTCGAAGCCCAGGGGGCGCAGATCGTACGGATCGATGCCCTGCACGACCAGCGGTTGCCTGAGATCGACGCACTGTTCATCGGGGGCGGCTTCCCAGAGACGCAGATGACGCAGCTGGCGGCCAATGCGGCGCTGCGCGGGGCGATTCGGGAAGCGGCCGAGTCCGGGCTGCCGGTCTATGCCGAATGCGGTGGCCTCATGTACCTGAGCCGCAGCTTGCGCTGGCGGGACCGCAGCGCGGAGATGGTGGGGCTCATTCCAGCCGTGGCGGTGATGCACGACCAGCCCCAGGGGCGTGGCTATGTGCGGCTGCGGGAGACGGGGGCGCATCCCTGGCATGATGCGGCAACCGGGAAGGCCGAGATCGCGGCGCACGAGTTCCACTACTCGGCCCTGGAACAGCTGCCAGCCGGGACCACCTTTGCCTACCGTATGCTGCGCGGCCGGGGGATCGCAGGGGGAATGGATGGGATCGTTTACCGCAACGTGCTCGCATGCTACGCTCATCTGCGCGATACCGCTCAGTATCCTTGGACGCAACGGTTCCTCGACTTCGTACGCCGGGTACGCAGTGCCGATGTGAACACGGAGATCTCGCAGCCGTCCGCCAGGTAGAGCGCGCGTTCCCCTTCCCGACCAGGACCTCTCGCCAAGCATGATCACCCTGACTCCAGCTGCGGCCGCCAAGATTCGTGAAGCGGCGCAGGAAGCAGGTGTGGACGAACCGCGCATCCGTGTGGCAGCCCAGCGCGCCCTGGATGGGGAGTTCCAGTACGCATTCGGCTTCGACGACCTCGGGGTTCAGGAGCATGATTTCCGCTTCCAGTCCGAGGGCGTGGAGATCGTCGTGTCGCGCGACTCCATGCCTTTGCTGGATGGGGCCACCCTGGACTTCGTGGAGATCGAACCCGGGGACTTCCGGTTCATCTTCCTCAATCCCAACGATCCCAGCTACGTGCCGCCCGCCGAGGGCGGTCAGGGCACCTGAACGGCCGGCCGCCGGCCGTACCCGCCATCGCGTGGGTTGCTGGACCGAAGGGCCTTGGTTGAGGGTGGTCGTGCATGCAGGCATAATTCATGCTTATGCCCGTGCTGTATATGGGCGTACAGGTCCTTTCAGCGCTATGGCACGCCCCGTTCCTGTCCGCATCCTCCGTTGCGTCGTGCAATGCCGCGTTCTGCTGGCACTTTTTGTCGTCGGCACGGCGCTCATCGTGTTGGGTAGCTCGGCGGTGCCGGGCTGGCTCCCGCATCCCTTCGGTAGCTGGCCCGTGCGGGTGGTCGCATTCTTTTCGGGTGCGGCCGCGCTGGCCTGGGCCGTCTGGCAGATGTGGCGCGACTACATCGAACCCATCGATCATCTGAGGCAGTGGGTGTTGCGTCTGCGGGGCGGCGACCTGGCGGCCCGCCTCCCGCCACTGCGCCACGGAGAGTTCGCCGTACTGGCGCAGGACCTCAATGCCCTGGCCGAGATGCTGCAGTCCCTGTCGAGGGACACCGAGCAGCAGCTGCAGCGTTATACGGAGCACATGAGCCAGAAGACCCGCTCGCTCGCCATCCTCTACGACGTCGCGGCCAGCATCAATGTGGCCCGGGACCTGGACGATCTTCTCGGGAAATGTCTGGACACCCTCGTGGATGCGGTGGGGGCCAAGGCGGGTGCGGTGCGGCTGCTGGGCCGCGACGGGCAGATGCGTCTGGTGGCCAGTCGTGGCCTGGCCGATGAGATCGTGGAGCGCGAACGCGTGCTGCCGGCGCAGTCCTGCCTGTGTGGACAGGCGGTAGTAAAGAATGGTGTGCTGGTGCAGTCGGAGATGGCC
>JALVEU010000090.1 GCA_027030565.1 Gammaproteobacteria bacterium
GGACGTACGGCCGTTCCTGGAGGATATGGCCGCGGCCTACGGCTGGGCCGACCTGGTGGTCTGCCGGGCTGGGGCGCTGACCGTCGCCGAGCTGGCCGCGGCGGGGCTGGGTGCCATACTGGTCCCTTATCCCCATGCCGTGGACGACCACCAGAGCGCCAATGCGCGCTATCTCACCGAGGCGGGTGCGGCCGAGCTCATCCCTCAGGCGGAGTTGAGCACCGGGGACCTGGCGCGGCGTCTGGCCGCCTACGCACGCGACCCGGCCCTGCGTCTGCGCCGGGCCGTGGCGGCCCGGGGCCGTGCGCGACCCGAGGCCACGGCCAGCGTGGCCCGAGCCGTGCTGGAGGTGGCCGTATGAGCGCGGCGCTGGCACATCTGCCCATGCGGCGTATCGAGCGGATCCACTTCGTGGGTATCGGTGGGGCGGGCATGGGTGGCATCGCCGAGGTGCTGGCCAATCTGGGCTATCGGGTCTCCGGCTCGGACCTGGTGGCCAACGCCATGACCCGGCGTCTGGAGGGTCTGGGCGTCCGGGTCTGGATCGGTCATGCGGCCGAACACGTGCGCGAGGCCGATGTGGTCGTGGTCTCCTCGGCGGTCTCGGGCGACAACCCGGAACTCGTGGAGGCGCGCCGCCGCCGCCTGCCCGTTGTGCCCCGGGCCGAGATGCTGGCCGAGCTCATGCGCTTCCGATTCGGGATCGCGGTGGCCGGTACCCATGGCAAGACCACCACCACCAGTCTCATCGCCAGTCTGCTGGGCGAGGGTGGACTCGATCCCACCTTCGTCGTCGGTGGGCAGCTCAACAGCACCGCCAGCCACGCCCGCCTGGGTACCGGGCGCTACCTGGTGGCCGAGGCCGACGAGAGCGACGCCTCTTTCCTCTACCTGCAGCCCATGATGGCGGTGGTCACCAATCTCGATGCGGATCACATGGAGACCTACGGCGGCGACATCGCGCGCCTGGAGGCGTCCTTTCTGGAGTTCCTACACCATTTGCCGTTCTACGGCCTGGCCGTGCTGTGCAACGACGACGCCCGCGTCCGCGCACTGCTGCCGCGTGTGGGCCGTCCCGTGCTCACCTATGGGTTCGGTCCCGGCGCCGACGTGCAAGGCGAGGGTCTGGAGCAGGAGGGCACACGGACCCGGTTTCGCGCACGGCTCCCGGGGGAGGCCGGGCCCTGGGCGCTGGAGCTCAATCTGCCGGGCCGGCACAACGCCCTCAATGCCCTGGGTGCCCTGGCGGTGGCCCACGAGCTCGGTGTCAGCCGGGAGGCCGCAGCCCGCGCCTTGGCCGGGTTCCAGGGAATCGGACGGCGCTTCCAAGACTATGGGGAGATCCGGTTTCCCCGGGGGCGTGTGCGTCTGGTGGACGACTATGCCCACCATCCCACCGAGATCGCCGCCACGCTGCGCGCTGCTCGCGAGGCCTGGCCGCACCGGCGCCTCGTCGTGGCCTTCCAGCCGCACCGCTACACGCGGACCCGCGATCTGCTGGACGATTTCGCCCAAGTGCTCAACGAGGCCGCCGAGGCGGTGGTGCTCACCGAGGTCTACGCGGCGAGCGAGCCGCCCATCCCGGGTGCCGACGGGCGCGCCCTGGCCCGCGCTCTGCGGGCCAGGGGCAAACTCGAGCCGGTGTTTGTGGAGGACGTGGAATGTCTCCCGGCGACCCTCGGCGACCTGCTGGAGGATGGTGACGTGGTCCTCACCCTGGGTGCCGGCAGTATCGGCCGCGTGGCGGCGGCGCTGCCCGCGCGCCTGGCGGCAGGGGGGGATGTCCGGTGATGGTGGCCATGGACCAGTCGCCCGTGCGCGGCGAGCTGCGCTACCACGCGCCGCTGGCGGGGTTCACCAGTTGGCGTACGGGGGGACGCGCCGAGTGTCTGTTCCGGCCGGCCGACCTGGAGGATCTGCAGCAGTTCGTGCGCCGGGGGCTCGGTCCGCGGCCCTATACCTGGCTGGGCCTCGGCAGCAACGTGCTCGTTCGCGACGGAGGAGTGCGCGGCACCGTGATCGTGTTGCACGGGGCGCTGGGTGAGATCGAGTTCTTGGAGGATGGGCGTGTCCGAGTCGGTGCCGGTACACCCTGTGCGCGTGTCGCCCGGAGCTGTGCGAAGGCGGGGCTGGCGGGGGCGGCCTTCCTGGCCGGCATTCCAGGAACCATGGGTGGCGCACTGGCCATGAACGCCGGCTGTTTCGGGGCACAGACCTGGGAACTCGTCGAGTCGGTGGCCGTGCTGGACGGTGCTGGACGGGTGCAGGTACGGGCACCGGACCGGTTCCAGGTCGGCTACCGGCAGGTTGCCGGGCTGGCGCCCGGTGAGGCCTTCGTGGGCGCCATGCTGCGGCTGAGGCATGGTGACACCGAGGCGGAGCAGGCCCGGATCCGGGAGCTGCTGGCGCGCCGCGGGCGCGCCCAGCCCTCCGGCGCCAGCTGCGGGTCGGTGTTCCGCAATCCTCCCGGGGACCATGCGGGCCGGCTGATCGAGGCGGCGGGTCTCAAGGGCTGTTGCATCGGTGGGGCCTGTGTCTCCGAGAAGCACGCCAATTTCATTCTCAATACGGGGAAGGCCACGGCGGCGGACATCGAGGCCCTGATCCGCCACGTGCAGCGGACGGTACAGGTGCACCACGGGGTACGCCTGGAGCCCGAGGTGCGAATCCTGGGGGAGGCCTCGTGAGCGTCACCGACTACGGAACCGTGGCCGTGCTCATGGGGGGCTGGTCGGCCGAGCGTGAGGTGTCCCTGGCCAGTGGACGTACGGTGCTGGAGGCGTTGCGGCGGGCCGGTGTGGACGCCCATGGTGTGGACGTAGACCGCGACATCGCGCGTGTGCTGGACGGCGGCCGTTATGACCGGGCGTTCGTGATACTCCACGGACGCGGTGGCGAGGACGGCTGCGTGCAGGGACTGCTCGAGATCCTACGCCTGCCCTACACGGGCAGCGGCGTGGAGGCTTCGGCGGTGTGCATGAACAAGCGCACGACCAAACGCCTGTGGCAGGCGGCCGGACTGCCCACACCCCCGTTCATGGAAGTGGACGGGGGGACCGACCCAGCGGAGGTGGAACGGCGTCTGGGTTGGCCGGTGATGGTCAAGCCCGCCCTGGAAGGCTCCAGCATTGGCATGAGCCGGGCCGACGATGCCGACAGCTTCCGGGAAGCGGTGGCCGTGGCCGAGGCCGCCGCCGGCCCCGTACTGGCCGAGCGGTGGGTGACGGGGCCCGAATACACGGCGGCCGTCCTGGAAGGACACCGACTGCCCCTCATCGCCGTGGAGACCGACCGGCCGTTCTACGACTACGAAGCCAAGTATCTGGCCGACGATACGCGCTACCGGATCCCCTGCGGCTTGGAGGCGCCGCAGGAAGCCGAGCTGCAGGCCCTGGCGCAGCGGGCCTTCGCAGTCACCGGTGCCAGCGGGTGGGGACGGGTGGACCTGATCTTGGATCAGCAGGGCCGACCCTGGCTCATCGAGGTGAACACGGTCCCGGGGATGACGGATCACAGCTTGGTTCCCAAGGCAGCCGCCGCTGCGGGCCTGGGGCTCGAGGCCTTGGTCCTGGCGATCCTCGATACAGCGGGGCTGGACAAATGGTGAGGTGGCGTTCGTCCAAACCGGCCGCCACGCCGCGGGCGCGGGTCCAGCGGCCATGGCGCGTGCGTCTGGCGCTGCGCGACTGGCTCGAGCTCGGCGTGGCCCTGGTCTTCGTAGCGGGTGTGGCGGTCGGGGTCCACGCGCTGCGCGACCCGCAGGTGCTTCCCGTGCAGACGGTGCGCGTGGACGGACCACTGGTCCACGTGGATCCGGCGCGGCTGCAGGCAGCGCTCCTGTCGGGACTGCGGGGCAATTTCTTCACGGTGGACCTGGAGGGTCTGGAACGGGCGGTGACGGCGCTCCCCTGGGTGGCCAGGGTACAGATCCGCCGGGAGTGGCCGCTGGCACTGCGCGTCCGGGTCGAGGAGCAGGTGGCCGTGGCGCGTTGGGGCGTGGACGGGCTGCTCAATGCGCAGGGGCAGGTCTTCGAGCCTCCACACCTGGATCCCGATCTGGTCCGCCGCCTGCCGGTGCTCTACGGACCCCAGGGGCAGTCGGGGCGCGTGCTGCGCGCTTGGCGCTCGCTGTCCCGGGCGATGCGGCCCATGGGACTGGAGCCGGTCGCGCTGTATCTGGACGAGCGGCGGTCGTGGCGCACCTGGTTGAAGGACCGCACCGAGGTGGTCCTGGGGCGGGGATCGTTCGACCGGCGCCTGCAGCGGCTGTTGTGGGCCTGGCCCCGTGCGCTGGCGGCGCAGCAGGGACGGATCGAACGGCTGGACCTGCGTTACACCAACGGGCTCGCCGTGCGCTGGCGGCCTGCGGAAACCGAAGCCGGCGGGAGGAAAACGGACGCATGACGCGCAAGGGGGGCAAAGGGCTGATCGTAGGGCTGGACATCGGCACCTCCAAGGTGGTGGCGCTGGTGGGCGAGGTGGCCGAAGACGGCGGCGTCGAAGTGGTCGGCATCGGCACCCATCCTTCCCGCGGCCTCAAACGTGGCGTGGTCATCGACATCGAGTCCACCGTGCAATCGATTCAGCGCGCCGTGGAGGAAGCCGAGCTCATGGCCGGTTGCCACATCCATGCCGTGTATGCAGGGATCTCGGGTAACCACGTGCGCAGCATGAACTCCCACGGCATCGTGGCCATCAAGGACCGCGAGGTGAGCGCGGGTGACGTGGAGCGGGTCATGGATGCGGCCCAGGCCGTGGCCATCCCTTCCGACCAGAAGATCCTCCACGTGCTCAATCAAGAATTCATCATCGACGGGGAGGAGGGCATCCGCGAGCCCGTCGGCATGGCCGGGGTGCGCCTGGAGGCGCGCGTGCATCTGATCACCGGTGCAGTGAGTGCGCTCCAGAACGTGACCAAGTGCATCCGGCGGTGCGGTCTGGAGGTGGACGACATCGTGCTCGAGCCATTGGCCTCGAGCCATGCGGTGCTCTCCGACGACGAGCGCGAGCTGGGCGTGTGCCTGGTGGACATGGGCGGTGGCACCACCGACATCGCGGTGTTCACCGAGGGTGCCATTCGCCTGACCAAGGTGATCGCCATCGCCGGCGACCAAGTGACCAACGACATTGCGGTCGCCCTGCGGACCCCCACCCAGCATGCCGAGGACATCAAGGTGCGCTATGCCTGCGCGCTGCGCCAGCTCACGCGCCCGGACGAAACCATCGAGGTGCCGAGTATCGGTGATCGGCCGCCGCGGCGTCTGTCGCGCGAGGTGCTGGCCAGCGTCGTGGAGCCCCGCTATCGAGAGCTCCTGGAACTCGTGCAGAACGAGCTGCGGCGCAGCGGCTTCGAGGAAATGGCCGCTGCCGGCGTGGTCCTCACGGGCGGGGCCGCCAAGATGGAAGGTGTGGTCGAGCTGGCCGAAGAGATCTTCGACATGCCCGTACGGCTGGGGGTCCCCCAGCACGTGACGGGGTTGTCGGACGTTGTGCGCAATCCCATCCACGCCACCGGGGTGGGACTGCTGCTGTACGGGACACGCAACCGAGCTCTGCACACGGACCCCAGGTCCGAGCAGGGTTTGGGCAGCGTTTGGGAACGGATGCGGCGGTGGTTTGACAGGCAGTTCTGAGCGGTGGCGCAGGCTGCGGGCGACGGCGGACAAACGCAGGACAAGGCAGGAGGAACAGACGATGTTCGAGCTGATCGATTCGTTCAATCAGAGTGCCGTGATCAAGGTCATGGGCGTGGGCGGCGGCGGTGGCAACGCCGTGGAGCACATGCTGGAGACCCAGATCGACGGCGTGGAATTCATTTGCGCCAACACCGATGCGCAGGCGCTCAAGCGCTGCAGCGCCAAGACGGTGCTGCAGTTGGGGGCCAACATCACCAAGGGGCTGGGCGCCGGGGCCGATCCGGTGCTGGGGCGCGAAGCGGCCCTGGAGGACCGGGACCGGATTGCCGAGGTGATCGCCAACTCCGACATGCTGTTCATCACCGGGGGTATGGGCGGCGGCACCGGCACGGGCGCTGCGCCCGTGGTGGCGGAGGTGGCCAAGGAGATGGGCATCCTCACCGTGGCGGTGGTGACCAAGCCGTTCTCGTTCGAGGGCACCAAGCGCATGCAGATCGCCATGGCGGGCATCGAAGAGTTGTCCAAGCACGTGGACTCGCTCATCACCATTCCCAACGAGAAGCTGCTCAAGGTCATGGGCAAGGATGCCAATCTGCTCGATGCCTTCGGGGCGGCCAACGACGTGCTGCTGGGCGCCGTGCAGGGCATCGCCGAGCTCATCACACGCCCCGGCCTGATCAATGTCGATTTCGCCGACGTGCGCACGGTGATGTCGGAGATGGGCATGGCGATGATGGGCAGTGGGTCGGCCAAGGGGACGGACCGCGCCAAGGAGGCGGCCGAGGCCGCCATCTCCAGCCCGCTGCTCGAGGACGTCAACATCTCCGGGGCGAAGGGGATCCTGGTGAACATCACGGCGGGGCCCAACCTCTCCATCGGCGAGTTCAACGAAGTAGGCGACGCCATCCGCGGGCTGGCGGCGGAGGACGCCACCGTGGTGGTGGGGACCGCCATCGACATGGATCTCAGCGACGAACTGCGCGTAACGCTGGTGGCCACGGGACTGGGCGCGGCGCAGGCGCCGCAGCCCGTGCGCGAGAAGCCCGATGTGCGCCTGGTCGAGATGGAGGAGGAGCCGCCGCTGGCTGTGGCGGCGGGCGCGGAGGTCGCCACTGCGGAGCCTGCGGCAGCCGCCGCTCGGCCCCGCCCCGAAGTGCCGCCCGCCACCGCCTCGCGTGGCGAGTCGCTCAACGGGGACTATGACCTGGACTATCTGGATATCCCAGCCTTCTTGCGCAAACAGGCCGACTGAAGGCCCGCGGGGCGGGGCCCCGCGGGGCCCCGCGGCGCCCCGGAGGGCGTTCGGCACCGCTTGGGGGCCCGCAGAAGTCTGTGCGGGGATTTCTTGTTCCTGGGACGAATGGGCCATAATAGCCCCCGGCCGGAGCCCCGGTGGGCCGGTTGATGGGGTCTTCGGCTGACGAGTCGGCGGGCGAGAGAGGGGGTCGTGCGAGGCATCGCCCGTCGCTGGGCATTCGTGGATTTTGTGGATGCGAGGGACGCGGCGCGTCGCGCTGCGGATGCAGGGGCATGCCCAAGGGGTCTCCGGCGCCTGATCCGTGCCAGACGCGTATCGCAGCACGTTCGACCGGGGTTTCGGGACTTCCGTGACGCCGGGGCGAGCCGGGCGACAGCAGGGGACAACAATGATCAGACAGCGCACGCTCAAGAACGCCATTCGGGCCACGGGGGTCGGCCTGCACACGGGGGAGAAGATCGTCCTGATGTTACGGCCGGCCGAGCCGGACACGGGGATCGTCTTTCGACGCGTGGACCTCGATCCACCGGTGGAGATCAAGGCGCACCCCGAGAACGTCGGCGACACGCGGCTGTCCACGACGCTGAGCCACGGGGGGGTCAGCATCTCCACGGTGGAGCACCTGCTCTCGGCCATCGCCGGGCTCGGCATCGACAACGCCATCATCGACCTCAGCGCCCCGGAGGTTCCCATCATGGACGGGAGCGCGGGCCCGTTCGTGTTCCTCATCCAGTCGGCGGGCATCGTGGAGCAGAACGCCCCCAAACGCTTCATCCGGATCAAGCGGCAAGTGGTGGCCCGTGACGGCGACAAGTGGGCCCGGTTCGAGCCGTTCGAGGGTTTCAAGGTGGGTTTCACCATCGACTTCGACCACCCCGTGTTCCGTTCCCGTGCGCAAAGCGCGGAGATCGACTTTTCCACGACCTCCTTCGTCAAGGAGGTCAGCCGCGCGCGGACCTTCGGCTTCGTGCGCGACATCGAAATGCTGCGCAACCACAACCTGGCCCTGGGCGGGAGCCTCGACAACGCTGTGGTGGTGGACGACTACCGAATCCTCAACGAAGACGGTTTGCGCTACGAGGACGAGTTCGTCAAGCACAAGATCCTCGATGCCATCGGTGATCTCTATCTACTCGGGCGCAGCCTCATCGGAGCGTTCTACGGATACAAGTCGGGGCACGAGCTGAACAACATTCTCCTGCGCAAGCTCCTGGCCACGGAGGATGCGTGGGAGGAAGTCACGTTCGAGCGGGAAGAAGTGAGCAAGGTGCCCATCTCCTTCGTCCGTCCTGTGGGCGCAGCCGAATTCTGACCAGGACCAGCCCTGGACCTCGCGTTCCAGGGGGTCGATCCCGTTCCTGAACGCTGGTCGGCATGCTTCCGACCAGCGTCTCCGCGCGCGTGGCCGCTTTCCGACAGGCAGCGGTCGTGGATTCCCGATGCGGTTTTGGGCGATAATACGGGCCGTTTTTGCCGGCCTGGTTCCTTGACACCTGGTCTGATGGGCTCCCTGCTCAGCCGCCCGCCCGGCGGGCCATCCGGCGCAAGGCACGCGCCAGCCGGGGATCCGGAACGGTGGCAGCGGTGGTGAGCAGTGGGATGGCGGCGGAGCGAGGTATCCGAACCGGAGGCAGAGCCGTGCGGGGTGGATGGCCGGGCGGTTGGACGCAGACGCTGATCCGGTCCGGCACCGAAATGCCGCCGCGGGCCGCACTGCGCATGGCAGCGAGCAATGTCTGGGCCTGGAATCGGAGCCGGGTGGCCCAAACGGAGCTGTCGGTGACCACCACCAGCCGCCCGTGCTGGACGCCCCCGGCCCGGCAGTGCGGCCGCGCCTCCTCGGGAAGGCTGGCCTGTAGGAGGCGCTCCAGGTCTTGGACCTGGTGTATGCGGGCCCTCAGGTGGCGAGGGACGAATTGTTGGACGGATCGCATGTGAGGGCGAGCGGATAGGCTGGAACGCCTCACCACCAGGGTAACAAAATCGGGGTGACGATGGACTACATACTGCTTCCGGGCCGGGGGGGGCGCTGCTTCCGCATCCGTTACACCACTTGGCAGCGGGTGGTCCTGTTGCTGATGGGCTTCGTCTTGGTTCCGGTGCTCACGGCGGGGGCAGGTTACTACGCCGGGCTACGTGCGGGCGATGCGGCGACGGTGGCACGCTGGCGCGCAGACGTGGCGGTACAGAGCGCAGAGCTGGAGCAGGTGCGGCACGAGACGCAGGCACGGGTGGAGGCACTGGCCCGACGCATCGGCGATCTCCAGGCAGAGCTCTACCGATTGGACGCACTGGGCGCACGGCTGGTGCATCTGGCCGATCTCGACGATGGGGAGTTCGACTTCTCCGGGCAGCCGGGTGTGGGTGGGCCCCGCCAGGCACCAGCGAGCCTCGGCGAGGACACCCTGGACGAGGTGCTGGCCGCCCTGGAGGCGAAACTACGCGACCGCCGGGCCCAGCTGGAAGCCTTGGACCGGGTGCTGCAAGGGCGCAAGCTGCGCGAGGCCGTTCGGCCTGCGGGCAGCCCCGTGAAGAGTGGATTCATCTCTTCCCCTTTCGGCAAGCGGGTCGATCCCTTCACCGGAAAGTCCGAGTTTCACAAGGGGCTGGATTTCGCAGCCAAGGTGGGGAGTGAAGTGGTCGCCGTGGCCGGTGGCATCGTGACCTGGGCGGGCAAGCGCCCGGGTTACGGCTATCTGGTGGAGATCGATCACGGAGGCGGTTTCGTCACGCGCTACGGGCACAACCAGAAGCTGCTGGTCAAGACCGGCGATCGCGTCGAACGCGGTCAGGTGATCGGGCTGGTCGGCAGTACGGGCCGGTCCACAGGGCCGCACGTGCACTTCGAAGTCCTCCACGACGGGAAGGTCGTGGATCCACGCCGCTATCTCCACGCCAAGGGTTGATGGCGGCAGCGGGGGAGGGGGCGCACCCGCCATTCTCCTTTCCGCATTCGGAGGCACAGAACTGCAAGCCCCTGCGTCGGTCTATGAAATGACAAGGAATTTCGAGCTCTCCGACCGACCGTCGGTCGGTCAGCCGGAGTCGGGTCCCCACCTGTGGCGCGCTCGCAGGTGCACGCACAATCCCACACCCATGCAATGTCACCCCCGGGTGACGTCGGATTCATCATGGTCGCAGCCGTAATCAAAAAGATCTTTGGCAGCCGCAACGATCGGCTCATCAAGGCCTATCGCAAGAAGGTGGAGGCCATCAATGCGCTGGAGCCCCAGGTACAGGCGCTTTCGGACGAGGCGCTGCAGGCGCGTACCCAGGAATTCAGGGAGCGTCTCGACAAGGGAGAGACGCTGGACCAGTTGTTACCCGAGGCCTTTGCCACGGTACGCGAGGCGGCGCGGCGCGTGCTGGGCATGCGCCACTTCGACGTGCAGCTCATCGGAGGCATGGTGCTCCACGACGGCAAGATCGCGGAGATGCGCACGGGCGAGGGCAAGACGCTGGTGGCCACCCTCGCGGTGTATCTCAACGCCTTGGAGGGCAAGGGGGTGCACGTGGTCACCGTCAACGACTACCTGGCACGGCGGGACGCCGAATGGATGGGCCGGCTCTATCACTTCCTGGGTCTGTCCACGGGTGTCATCAATTCCTCGGGTGGCCTGGGTCCGGATTCGAGCTCGTTTCTCTACGATCCCGAGTGGGACGGCAGCGCGGGCGGCCACCGACACCTGCGTCCCATCACGCGGCGCGAGGCCTATGCCGCGGACATCACCTATGGCACCAACAATGAATACGGGTTCGACTACCTGCGCGACAACATGGCGTTTGCTCTGGAGGCCCGCGTGCAGCGGGACCTGCACTACGCCGTGGTCGACGAGGTGGACTCGATCCTGATCGACGAGGCACGCACGCCGTTGATCATTTCGGGGCCCTCGGCGGACTCCTCCGAGCTGTATCTGAAGATGAACGAGATCGTGCCCAAGCTCACCCGGCAGGAGGAAGAGGACGGCCCCGGGGACTATTCCGTGGACCTCAAGTCCAAGCAGGTCTTCCTCACCGAGGCGGGACACGAGAAGGTGGAGCGCCTCATGGAGGAGGCGGGGCTGCTCAAGCCCGGCGAGAGCCTATACGACGCGGCCAACATCGGGCTGATGCATCATCTCAATGCCGCCCTGCGTGCCCATGCCATCTTCCAACGCGACGTGGATTACATCGTAAAAGACGGTGAGGTGGTGATCGTCGACGAGTTCACGGGGCGCACCATGCCCGGCCGGCGCTGGTCCGAAGGGCTGCACCAGGCCATCGAGGCGAAGGAGGGCGTCAAGATCCAGCAGGAGAACCAGACGCTGGCCTCCATCACCTTCCAGAACTACTTCCGTCTCTACGACAAGTTGGCCGGGATGACCGGCACCGCCGACACGGAGGCCTACGAGTTCCAGACCATCTATGGTCTGGAAGTGGTGGTGATCCCCACCCACAAGCCCATGATCCGTGAGGACATGGGGGACCTGGTCTATCTCACGGCCCGTGAGAAGTTCGACGCCATCCTGGAGGACATCCGCGAGCGCGTGAAGCGAGGCCAACCCGTCTTGGTGGGTACGGCCTCCATCGAGACCTCGGAGTACCTCTCGGGCCTGCTCCGGAAGGCCGGCATCAAGCACCAGGTGCTCAACGCCAAGTTCCACGAGAAGGAGGCACAGATCATCGCCCAGGCGGGTCGCCCGGGCACCGTGACCATCGCCACCAACATGGCGGGTCGCGGCACGGACATCGTGCTCGGTGGCAGCCTGGACGCCGAATTGGCCGCCCTGGGGGACGACCCTGACCCGCAGGCCGTGGAAAGGATCAAGGCGGAGTGGCAGAAGCGGCACGACCAGGTCATCGAGGCGGGCGGGCTGCACATCATCGGCACCGAGCGCCACGAATCGCGGCGCATCGACAATCAGCTGCGTGGGCGCGCGGGGCGCCAGGGCGATCCCGGATCGAGCCGCTTCTACCTCTCACTGGAGGACAATCTCATGCGCATCTTCGCCTCCGATCGGGTGAAGACGCTCATGGAGAAGCTGGGCATGCAGGAGGGCGAGGCCATCGAGCACCCCTGGGTCACCAAGGCCATCGAGAACGCCCAGCGCAAGGTGGAGGCCCACAACTTCGACATCCGCAAGCATCTGCTCGAATACGACGATGTGGCCAACGACCAGCGCAAGGTGGTCTACGAGCGCCGGCGCGAGCTGCTGGAGGCCGAGGACATCAAGGACCTCATCGACGTCATTCGCCAGGAGGTGGTGGACAACGTCATCAGCGCCTATATCCCGCCTGGCAGCATCGATGAGCAGTGGGACGTTCCGGGGCTGGAGGAGGCCATCGCCCACGAGTTCGGTCTCAAGTTGCCCATTCGGCAGTGGCTGGACGAGGAGGACGATCTGGACGAGGACGGCTTGCGCGCACGCATCCAGGATGCCGTCCGGGAGCACATCGCAGCCAAGGAGGCCGTCATCGGCTCCGACATGATGCGCCGCTTCGAGAAGGACGTGATGCTCCAGATCCTGGATCACCACTGGAAGGAACATCTGGCCGCCATGGACTACCTGCGACAGGGCATCGGGCTGCGCGGTTATGCCCAGAAGGACCCGAAACAGGAGTACAAGCGTGAGGCCTTCCAGATGTTTCAGGACATGCTCTCGCGCATGGAGCACGACGTCATCGGCGTGCTGGCCAAGTTCGAGGTGCGCACGGAGGACGAGCTGGCGGCCATGGAGGCGCAGAGCTTCAAACCCCAGAAGATGCAGTTCCAACATCAGGAGGCGCAGAGTGCACTCAGCGCCGGAGACGGCGGTGAACCCGGCGCAGAAGAGCCGGGTAAGGTCCAGCCCTTCCGCCGTGATGGACGCAAGATCGGGCGCAACGAGCCCTGTCCCTGCGGCTCGGGCAAAAAATACAAGCACTGCCACGGCAAGCTCAGCTGAATGGCCGTCGGCTTGACGCCTCCTGGGCGGTTGTTGCCGGTCGCCGGCGTGCGGCTGGCCGCCGGCCCTGCCGGGATCCGTTACACGGATCGGGACGACGTGGCGCTGATGGAGCTGGCCCCCGGCACTCGGACGGCGGCCGTGTTCACCCGTAACCGCTTCCGTGCAGCACCGGTCCAGGTGGCCGAGGCGCATCTGATGCAGACGGCGCCGCGTTATCTGCTGGTCAACGCCGGCAATGCCAATGCCGGTACCGGCCCGGCCGGGGTGCAGACGGCGAAAGCCAGCTGCGATCTGGTGGCGCGGCGCATGGGCTGTCAGCCGTCACAAGTGCTGCCTTTCTCCACGGGGGTCATCGGCGAGCCGCTCCCGCTGGCACCGTTCGAGCGGGTCATGGACGCGCTCGCGCGCGGGCTCGATGCGGGGCGCTGGCTGGACGCAGCCCGCGCCATCATGACCACCGACACGGTGCCCAAGGCCATCTCCTGTGTCATCGAGACCGCAGACGGCCCGGTGACCATCACGGGAATGGCCAAGGGCGCGGGCATGATTCGCCCGGACATGGCCACCATGTTGGCCTTCATCGCCACCGATGCGGCGATACCGGGACAGGAGCTGCGCCGGCTCCTGGACGCGGGCGTGGGGGCGTCCTTCAACGCCATCACGGTGGATGGGGACACCTCGACCAATGATGCCTGTGTGCTCATGGCCACAGGTGCCTCCAGAGTGGCCGTGGAACGGCGTTCCGCACACTGGCAGGCCTTCTCCGGCGAGCTGCTGTGGGTCATGCAATGGCTTGCCCAGGCGATCGTTCGCGACGCCGAGGGCGCCACCAAGTTCGTCACCCTCCATGTGTGCGCTGCGGCCACGGTGGAGGAGGCCCGGGCAGTGGCCTACACGGTGGCCCATTCCCCTTTGGTCAAGACGGCGTTCTTCGCCTCGGATCCCAACTGGGGACGGATCCTGGCCGCCGTGGGCCGCGCAGGGGTGGACGACTTGGAGGTGGAACGGGTGGCACTGTGGCTGGAAGGCATGCAGGGCCGAAGGGTGTGTGTCGTCCGCGACGGCGCCCTCGATCCGGCTTATCGGGAGCGCGAAGGGGCCGCCGTCATGGCCGCGCCGGAATTCACGGTGCGTATCGAGCTGGGACGCGGCACGGCCTCGGCCACCGTCTGGACCTCGGACCTCTCGCACGAATACGTGCGGATCAACGCGGAATATCGCAGCTGAGGGCGGCGCGGTCTTTCGGCGTGCCCTGAACGGCGGTACAGACCGATGGTGTTTTCCCCCGTCCCCTGTTCCTGTCCGCCGGACCACCTCCACGTGGTGGCCGCCGTGGTCTGGGGGCCGGGCAGGCGCTGTTTGATCGCTCGTCGGGCGCGGGGCGCCGAGCACGGGGGCAAGTGGGAGTTCCCGGGTGGCAAGGTGGAGCCCGGCGAGTCACCCCTCCAAGCGCTGGTCCGGGAGCTGCGCGAAGAGCTGGGGCTGAGCGGCGTGCTTCGGGCCGAGCCGCTGATCCAGATCCCCCACAGTGATTCCCAGCGCGGCGTCTGGCTCGATGTCTGGGAGGTCCACCGTTATGTGGGGCGCGCCTACGGGCGCGAGGGTCAGCCGTTGAAATGGGTGGTCCCCGAGCGTCTGGACGGCTATACGTTCCCCGCGGCCAATCTGCCGATCCTGGCGGCGTTGCGGCTGCCCCGCGAGCTGTTGATCACCCCAGAGCCCGGCAGGGACTGGGAGGGCTTTCTGGCACGGTTGAACGCGGCGCT
>JALVEU010000091.1 GCA_027030565.1 Gammaproteobacteria bacterium
CGCGGATCGTGGGCCTGTTGGTCAGGCGCTGAGGCCGGCGCGGCACTCCCTGCATGCTCGATGAATGAACGCCCGGTCGCGCCGGTCTGGGGGCTTGTTGCAACGTCGAGGAGAACGGCACTGATGCACAGTTGGTGGAAGAACGGGCTTTCTGCCCTGATGGGGTTGGCGCTGGGGACGAGCGCGTGGGCCCTGGACGTCAAGATCACCCCGGAGCTCGACTACGTGGAGGTGCTCCACGAGGGGCGTGTGGTGCGGGTCCAGCGGATCCAAGACCAAGATCACAGGATCAAGGGGGGCTATACCAAGACCTCGCGCAGGTGCCCCCCCTTCTGCATCCAGCCCATCGAGGTGGCCCCTGGTGTGCGCACGCTAGGGGAGCTGGAGGTACTGGATTTCCTACAGCAGGAGGTGATGGATGGCACGGGCGTGCTCATCGACGCGCGCACGCCTCCATGGCACCGGAAAGGCACCATCCCGGGGTCGGTCAACATTCCGTTCACGGTGTTCGAGATGAGCGCGGACGAACCGGAATTGATCGAGGCCATGGAGCGCCTGGGCGTGGTGGAGCGCGAGGACGTGCCGCCTTGGCAGCGCTACGCAGAGGGACTGGGGTTGTTGAATGGGGAACTGAAGAACGACGTGTGGGACTTCACCAACGCCAAACACATCGTACTGTGGTGCAATGGGCCCTGGTGCGGGCAGTCTCCACGCGCCATCCGGGCGCTGCTCGAACACGGCTATCCGGCCGAGCGCATCGGTTGGTATCGCGGCGGGATGCAGCTCTGGCAACTGTTCGGGCTGACCACCATCGTCCCCGAGGAATGAACCCCCTTGAGTACCGCACAGGGAACGGAGCCCGTTTTTTCGGGCTCCGTTCCCCAAAGGTTGCCGGTCGCCGGAGGCAGCGTCGGCCCTAGTGGGCCTCGGTCTCGGCGATCTCGAGATCGGCGAAGACGATGGGCTTGGGATCGAGCAGTCCGTCGGGCAATGGGGGCAGGGTGGGGTCTTCCTTGCCCATCTTGTGCAGCAGCTTGACCTGCGGGGGCAGCACCAGGTTGTACAACGCCTCCACGCGCACCAGCCGCACGCCCTCGGCGGGGATTTCGTACTGCACCGTGCGTCGCTCGTTGGGCTGCATGCGGGTGTCCTTCATCACGTGGGTGGCCTTCGGTGGAGGCGCGGGACGGTTGTGCTCGTCCCCCAAGACCACTACGAACATGGATTTGGGGTCTTCTTTCATGGGATGCTGCTTGAAATTCCGCCACAGCACCTGGCCCTCGTCTCCATAACCCGTAACGCGCAGGTAGAAATTGCGAAACGGCGCACCGGTCGGATAGCCGTGGGGGAGTTGATTGTGCAAGTTGACGGAGACCAGGAGCTTGTCACCATCGCGCTCGGCCGTGGCCGACATCACCAGCCCGTGCTCGATCATGTTGCCGTGGCCGCCCAGCATGGAATGGTCCGTCAGTCCGTCGACCTTGGGCATGTGGCAGGACTGACACGCGATGAAGCTGCCGGCTTTCGCGTACTCCTTGCCCGTGACGCATAGCGGCGCCCCCTTGAAATTCACCCGCTGGTCGTGGCAGCCCATGCAGGCAGCGGAGGTCCGCAACAGGGTATTGCCCTTCATGGGAAACGGATGGAACGGCTTGGATGGTCCCTTGGTGGCCGTGGGATGGATGGTGTAGTCGCGGCCGGAAGGCGCCTGCAGGGCGGTTTCTGAGAACACATAGGTGTCGACGCCATAGCGTAGGCGCCCATCCGGGGTCTGGGTGCCCTTGTATTCGACCATGGTGTGGCAGGTGATGCAGTTGACACCCTCGCCGTAGGCGCTCATTGCGGTGAGATCGGTCTTGCCATCGAGCGCGGCCGCCGGAGAATGGCATTTGAGGCACACCGGGTAGGTGCCTTTCTTGGTCTTGACGCCTTCTTTGGCGGGGTCGCCGATGACAAACCGATAGAAGGCCCCATGAATCGGATCCTGCAGGGCCGTGCTCTGACCATGCATGGAGCCCTTCCATTGCTTGTAGATCTTCTCATGACAGGTCTTGCAGAGCTCGGAACTCACCTGGTGGGGTTTCTCCGGCATGTTCTGACCGACTTGCCCAGCAAGGAGCACGTTGGGCGCTGTGAGGAACCAGAGTGCCATCACGGTCGTTGTGGAAATGCGTTTCATGTGTGCTGGTCTCCCTGAAGGTGTTCCGGGGGAAGCGCAAGAGTGGAGCCGCAGTGCCCCCTAGGTGCTCACCTGGCCTGATGCCAAACTAGACGGTGAATGGCCTCGGTGCCCTAATCTAGATTATGAGGTGTTTAGCGCATCTGCTCCCCGGATTGACGTGCATCAATCATCGCGGGGGGTGACCTGTGCCCCCTTGGAGTTCGGATCGGGCCCGGGACGGCATCTGCCGTCCCGGGACCCAGTACAGGGCGCTCAGGCGGCTCGGGGCGGACGCCCTCCGTGGAGGAGGCTCATGGCGGTGTGGAAGAGCTGACCCGGTAGCTGATTGAGCCGCCGGTCGGCGAGTACGCGCCGGTCGCGCATCACCCAGTGACCGGAGCTATCTCGAAACGGGAAGCGGGGCGTGGGACCGGCGCGGCGCCGGTCGGGAATGCGGCGACGTTCCATGTTTATTGCTCCGCGTGGGGACCTATACTCCTTGTAGGTCCTTACCAATCGGAGTTCCCAGGGGTGGTTCACATCTCTTGGATGCTTGTGGTGGCGGGCCTCCTGCCGGGACCGTGGGCCGCAGCCGCCGATGGCAACGCGTCTTCGAGTGCCGCCGAACAGGCCTGGGCGCGCCTCGGCGTCCTCCATCGCCAGCAGTCGCAGGCCTTGCGTCGCGAGTCGCCCCGCGGCATCCCACCGGGGGCCGAGGCCGTCATGCGTCGCGAGCTCGCGGATCAACGGAGGCGGCTGGACATTCGGGAACCTTCGCCGGGATTCGAAGCCGCCGCACGTCGTAGACTGGAGTCCCGACGCCTACAGTTGCGCATGCTGGACCGCGGTGGCGTGGCCTTCCCGGTCAGGTAGGTTCGGGGCGGGCGCGTGGGGAAAACAGGGAGGCTTTGTCTTTTTCGCCGATGACGAGCTCGTCCGCATCGCGGCTGCAGCGGATGTTGAGTTTGAACCGGTCGTAGGCGGCGAACTCCTGTGAGATGATCCACACCTGAGTGATCCGGCGGTCCAGCTCGGGCAGTGCACGCAGCGTGAGTTGGATACGCTCCCGGTCGAAGAAGGCGAACGGCTCATCCAGCACGATGAATTGCCGCCGCTCGCCGCTGGCGTCCACCAGCGCCTTGGCCATGGCCAGGCGCACGGCGAGCAGGATCTGGCGCTGGGTTCCGCTGGAGAGTTCCTCCAGCTCAGCGAAATCGTTCTTGTCGGCGACGAAGACACGAAGCTTCAGGTCCTCCGAGATCTGGAGGCGCTGATAGCGGCCCTCCGTGAACTTGGGCAGTACTTCGCCGGTGAACTTGCTGAGCACGTTGTTGAATCGCTGATAGATACTCCGGCAGGTGCCGCGTGTGAGATCGAGGGCCAGCTCGCGCACGCGTACCGCCTGTTCGTGCTCGGCGATCCGGGGTTCCAGCTCGCGGACCTGGGCCATCAGGCTCTGGATCCGGCCACGCTTCTCCTCCAGTGCCCGGCGTTGCCCATCGATCGCCTCCAGGGTCCGTTCGTCGGACTGGATCTGCTGCTCCATCTGGCCCACACGCTCGGCAATGGCTTCGCGCAGGTCGGCGATGTCGATCTCGATTTCCGCGCCCAGACGTGTCCAGTCCGAGAGGTAGTCTCGCAGAAGCTCCTGAGAGAGGAACACGCTCGCCGGACCCTGCTCCAGTTCCGACAGCGCCTGGTCCAGCTCCGGCTCTTCGAGTCTGCGCAGCGTTTCCACGATGCCCGACAAGGGGGCAGCCTCCAGCTCTCCGAGTTGACCAAGTTTCTTCAATAGCGTGGAGCGGCGCGTTTCCAGCGCTCGGATCTCGTCCAGATGACCCTTGATCCGCCGGTCCAACGTCACGGCCCAGAGCCAGGTGACTGCCGCCAGGCCGGTGGTGATCAGGGCGGCTATGAAGGCCCATTGCGCGTCGGCGCGCACACCTGCAGACCACACCGATCCGAGCCATTGGAATACGCCGTCGGCCAGTGCGCCGGGGATGGCGGGCTGCGCCAACCACCACAGGCCCCAGAGGCCGAGCGCCGCCAGCGCGGCGAGGAGGAACACCATGCCCACCAGAGAACGCAGCAGCCGTGGTCCCAGCAGACGGGCGCGCAGCGCCGCGATCTGCGCGGGGATGGGCGGCTCCTCGTGCGACTCCTCGGCGGGCACGTTCACGGTCCCGGCCAGTACACTCATG
>JALVEU010000092.1 GCA_027030565.1 Gammaproteobacteria bacterium
CTCGTCGCCGGGCATCTTGCCGAGCATGGAACCCTTGCCGTGCACGACCTCGTCGTGCGAGAAGGGGAGCACGAAGTTCTCCGTGAAAGAGTAGAGCAGCCCGAAGGTGAGCTTGCCATGGTGATAGTGGCGGTAGATGGGATCCTGGGCCATGTATTCCAACGTGTCGTGCATCCAGCCCATGTTCCACTTGAGCGTGAACCCGAGCCCCCCCACCCAGGTGGGCCGGGTGACCTGCGGCCAGGCGGTGGACTCCTCGGCGATCATGAGGATCCCCGGGTGCTCGCGTTGGGTGACGTCGTTGAGCTCACGCAGGAAGGCGATGGCCTCCAGATTCTCGTTGCCGCCGTAGATGTTGGGCTCCCAGTCCCCCTCGCTGCGCGAGTAGTCCAGATAGAGCATGGAGGCCACGGCATCCACACGCAGGCCGTCGATGTGAAACTCCTCCAGCCAGTAGATGGCGCTCGCCAGGAGGAAGTTCTTCACCTCGTTGCGCCCGTAGTTGTAGATGAGCGTGCCCCAGTCGCGGTGCTCGCCCCGGCGAGGGTCGGCATGCTCATAGAGGGCGGTCCCGTCGAAACGGGCCAGGAAGTGGGCATCGCGCGGGAAATGGGCGGGGACCCAGTCGAGGATCACGCCGATGCCGTGGCGGTGGCAGTGGTCGACGAAATAGCGAAAATCGTCCGGAAGGCCGTGACGCCGGGTCGGGGCGAAGTAGCCGGTGGTCTGGTATCCCCAGGAGGCATCCAGAGGGTGTTCGGTGATGGGGAGCAGCTCCACATGAGTGTAGCCCTGTTCCTTCACGTAGCGCACGAGCTCGTGTGCCAGTGTCCGGTAGTCGAGAAACCCGCCGTCCGGCCCGCGCCGCCAGGAGCCCAAATGCACCTCGTAGATGGACAGGGGTGCGTGCTGCCAGTCCCAGCTGCGCCGGTGCTCCATCCAGGCTCCGTCCTGCCAGGCCCAGGCGCTGGGCGACACGATCTCCGAGGCCGTATTGGGCCGAAGCTCGAAGAGTTGCGCGTAAGGGTCTGCTTTCAATAGGATGGCACCGGTTTCCCGGTTCCGGATCTCGTACTTGTAGAGATGACCCGCCTCCAGACCCGGGATGAACAACTCCCATACCCCGCTGCCGCCGCGCACCCGCATGGGATAGACGCGCCCGTCCCAGCGGTTGAAGTCGCCCACCACGCTGACCCGTTCGGCGTTGGGTGCCCAGACGGCGAAGCGTACGCCGCGGACTCCATCCACCTCCACCTCGTGGGAGCCGAGGATCCGATAGACGTGCCAGTGCCGGCCCTCGCCGAACAGGTGTAGGTCGAACTCGCTGATCTGGGGACCGAAGGTATAGGGGTCGATGCGCTCGTGGGTGTGGCCGTCGCGGTCGGTCCAGACGAAGCGGTAGTGCTGGGGCAGGTGGCTCGCGTCGCCTCGCCACTGGAAGAGCCCCGTGCCCGGGACGCGCTGCAGCTCCGGCCCATCCGGGGCCACGCGGACCCGTTCGGCACAGGGCAGATAGGCGCGGATCACATCCACACCGTTCTCCCGGTGGCGTCCCAGCACTTCGAAGGGGTCGTGGTGCCGGGCCTCCACCAGGCGCCGTAACGGCTCGGGCAGGGAATGCAGCCCGTGGGCGTCGAATGGGTTGACGAAGGCCGAACCACCTAATGCGAGGCCGGTGTTCGCCTCCTGCTCCGGTCCCTGCGAGTTGCTCACGATACGGGTGTCCTCCAAGAAAGGGGTGCCAGGAAGCGTGCGCGCACAGATCCGAGGCGCCGGTGGCGCGACACCGCGGACACGTGGATCGAGCCCGGCGGCGCAGCGTGTCCGATCCCCGGCCGCGGCTTTCGCCGGCGGCCTTGATCGGTCGCAAATCCGGGACCCGCGTGTTTAGATATAAAGCTCGTATCCGAAGTCCAGCGATTATACGGAAGTTCATGAAAGCCGAGCATCGTTCGCCGCGCTTCGTCAGCCACCTCACCAAGGAGACGCTCGCCCTGATTCTCGCTGGGGGGCGCGGATCCAGGCTTGGGCCGCTGACCATGTGGCGCGCCAAGCCTGCGGTGCCGTTTGGGGGCAAGTTCCGCATCATCGACTTCCCGTTGTCCAACTGCATCAACTCGGGCATCCGGCGCATCGGTGTCATCACCCAGTACAAGGCGCATTCGTTGATCCGCCACATCCAGCAGGGCTGGAGTTTCCTGCGCGGGGAGTTCGGGGAATACGTGGAACTGCTGCCGGCCCAGCAGCGCGTGGAGACCTCCTGGTACCAGGGCACCGCCGATGCCGTGTTCCAGAACATCGACATCATCCGCAGCGACAACCCCACCTATGTGTTGATCCTCGCGGGCGACCATATCTACAAGATGGACTACGGGCCCATGCTGGCCTACCACGTGGAGAAGGAGGCCGATCTCACGGTGGGCTGCATCGAGGTGCCTCTGGAGCAGGCCACTGCCTTCGGGGTCATGAGCGTCGACGGGGACGGGCGCATCCGCGCCTTCACGGAAAAACCCGAATCGCCCGAACCCATTCCCGGCAAGCCGGACCAGGCGCTGGCCTCCATGGGGATCTACGTGTTCAACATGGACTTCCTGGTGGAGCAGCTCATCAAGGATGCCGATACCCCGGGCTCCAGCCACGATTTCGGTCACAACGTCATCCCCTCGGTGATCAAGGACTATCGGGCCTTCGCCTATCCGTTCCGGGACGTGCAGCGCGGTGAGCAGCCGTACTGGCGCGACGTGGGCACGGTGGACGCCTACTGGGCCGCCAATCTGGAGCTCATCGGGGTGCGTCCGGAGCTCAATCTGTACGACGTGGACTGGCCCATCTGGACCTACCAGATGCAGGCGCCACCGGCCAAGTTCGTCTTCGACGACGAGGACCGGCGCGGCATGGCCATCGATTCCATGGTCTCCGGTGGGTGCATCATCTCCGGAGCGGCCGTGCGTCACTCCCTGCTGTTCACCAACGTGGTGGTGAACTCCTATTCCCGGGTGGAACAGAGCGTGATCCTGCCCGACGTGACCATCGAGCAGGGCTGCCGTATCCACAAGGCGATCATCGACCGTGGCTGCACCATTCCCAACGGCATGGTCATCGGCGAGAATCCGGAGGAGGATGCCCGCCGTTTCCATGTCAGTCCCGGCGGGGTGACCCTGGTCATCCCGGAGATGCTGGGTCAGTCCACGCGCCGTGTGCGCTGAATCGCCCCGGGGGCGATCCCGGGTCCCTCAAACGTACGCAGGGTAGGCCCGTGCCCCGAGCCCGCAAGACGCCGTTGAACGTGGTGCTGTGCTGGCACATGCACCAGCCCCAGTACCGTGACCCCCTGGACCTCGGGTACCACCTGCCCTGGACCTATCTGCACGCCATCAAGGACTATACGGACATGGCCGCCCATTTGGAGGCCGTGCCGCAGGCGCGTGCGGTGGTCAACTTCACGCCGGTGCTCTTGGAGCAGCTCGAAGACTACGCGCTGCAGATCCAGCGCTTCGAGACGGAGGCCGAACCGTTACGCGACCCGTTGCTCGCCGCCCTGGTGGCCGAGCCGCCGCCGCAAGACCCCGCCGTGCGTGCCGGACTGATGCGCCAGTGCCTGCGAGCCAACGAGCGGCGCCTCATCCAGCGCGATCCACCCTACCAGCGCCTCGCCGAGATGGCGCGCTGGGCGCTCAAGTCCCCCCAGGCCGCTGTCTATCTGTCCGAGCGGTTCTTCACCGATCTCGTCACCTGGTATCACCTGGCCTGGCTGGGCGAGAGTGTGCGGCGTGAGGACCATCGTGTACGCCGGCTACTGGAACAAGGCGGGGATTTCGGGATGCCCGAACGCCGCATGCTGCTGCACCTGATGGGCGAACTGATCGGTGCCGTGGTCCCCCGTTTCCGCGCACTGGCCGAATCGGGCCGGGTGGAGCTCTCGGTCACACCCTATGCGCATCCCATCCTGCCGCTGCTGATCGACTTCGCATCGGCGCGGGAGGCCTGGCCGGAGGTGAAGCTGCCTTCGGTGGCCGCCTACCCGGGTGGGCGCGAGCGGGCCCGCTGGCACATCGACGAGGGTCTGGCCGTGTTCGAGCGCTTCTTCGGCTTTCGTCCCCAGGGCTGCTGGCCTTCGGAGGGCTCCCTGAGCGAGGAGGCGCTCGCCCTGCTGCGTGAGGCCGGATTCCACTGGACCGCCACTGGGGAGGGCGTCCTGCGCAACACCCTCGGTCAGGCCGGGCGCAACCCGGGCGACGGCAGCTGCATCCACCGGGCCTGGAGGCCCGAGGCCGGCGGCCCGGTCTGTTTCTTCCGCGACGATGGACTCTCGGACCTGATCGGTTTCACCTACGCCGA
>JALVEU010000093.1 GCA_027030565.1 Gammaproteobacteria bacterium
CATCATGTTGGCCGCCGTAACCGGCGCGGTGATCGCGCGACTCATCTACGGCCCGGAGCCCGCCTTTCGAATCCCACATGCCGTCGAGGCGCCCGTCTCGTCCCTGTGGTGGCTGCTCCTGCTGGGTATCGTCACCGGGCTGGCGGCTGCCCTCTTCGTTGCCCTGGTGCGCGGCGTCGCTCGCCACAGCATGGACTGGGACCCACTGCTGGCGCTGACGCTGTCCGGGATCGTCACCGGCTCGCTGGCCTTCGCCGCGCCGGAGATCATGGGCAGCACCTACGATTCGATGACGCGGATCCTCACCGGGCACTATGCCCTACAAATGGCGGTGGTCATCCTGGCCTGCAAACTGGTGGCCACGGCGGTCGCCGTCGGCCTGCGCGTGCCCGGAGGCCTCATCGGGCCCTCCTTGGTCATGGGGGCGGCACTGGGCTGCGCCATGGGCCTGCTGGTGGAGGGCATGGACGACGGATTTCCGGTGCTCTATCCCCTGGTGGGCATGCTGGCCATGATGGGCGCGACACTGCAGGCGCCGCTGGCCTCGCTCACGGCATTGCTGGAGCTGACGGGTCATGCCGAGCTGATCCTGCCGGGTACCGTGGCCATCATCGGCGCCGACCTGGTTTCCCGCCAGCTGCTGGGGCAGGATTCGGTGTTCCTGATGCTGGCCAGAATCGCCCAGACCCGAGCCCAGAGCAACGTCGCACCGCAATCGCCCCCGACCGAATGACCTACCGCAAGCACCTGGCCCGCACCTATGCCCAGCTGCGCTCGCCACGTGCCTGGCGCACGCGTGTGGTGTTTTGGGGCGGTGCCCTGACGGTGGGTGTTGCGGCCACGGCCCTGGCACTTTCCAGTGCCTGGGCGGACGAGCAGTTTCACGGCTGGGCGCAGCGTTGGAACTGGCTCCCCCTGCTCCTGACCCCGGCGGGGATTCTGGCCATCACCTGGTTCACCCGCACCCTCTTTCCAGGCGGCGAGGGCAGTGGCATTCCGCAGGCCATCGCAGCACTGCACGTACGCCAGCAGGAGCGGCGCGATGCCGTGCTCTCCCTGCGCATCGCCATCGGCAAGAGCGTGGCCATCGTGGCCGGGCTGCTGTGCGGCGCCTCCATCGGGCGTGAGGGGCCGACGGTGCATATCGCCGCATCCATCATGCACGGGCTGTCGCGTCTCACCCGGTTTCCCGCCCATCACCTGGACCGCGGGCTGATCCTGGCCGGTGCCGGTGCCGGCCTGGCCGCGGCATTCAACACGCCGCTGGCGGGGCTCATCTTCGTGATCGAGGAGATGGCGCAAACCTATGAACAGCGGACTTCCGGCACGGTATTCGTGGCGGTGATGCTGGCCGGTATGACCGCTCTGGCGCTGCAGGGGAACTACACCTATTTTGGCAACTACGCTACTGCGGTGGATCCCATCGAACTCATCGTGCCGATCCTCTCCTGCGGGATCTGCGGAGGGCTCATGGGCGGCCTATTCGCAGCCCTGCTCATACACGGTGGAAAGTGGCTCATGCCGTGGCGAGCGCGTCACCCGTACTGGTTGGCTGCTGGTTGCGCGCTGGCAGTGGCGATACTCGGTATCGCCTCGGGCGGCATCACCTGGGGCACGGGATATGGGCAGGCGAGGCTTCTGCTGGAAGGTCACGCCGACGCGAGCCTCGCTTACGCCCCACTGAAGCTGCTGGCCACGGTCTTCTCCTATTGGAGCGGCATCCCCGGTGGCATCTTCGCCCCTTCGCTCTCGGCGGGGGCAGGGGTGGGCGCCGTCCTTGCTCCCCTGTTCCCAGACGTCGCATGGACCGCCGTGGCGCTGCTCGGCATGGTCGCCTATTTCACCGGTGTGGTGCAGACGCCGATCACCGCAGTGGTCATCATCATGGAGATGACCAACGACCACGCAATGCTCTTACCCATGATGGCAACGGCACTGATCGCCGAGTGGTGCTCGCGTCTGGTCTGTCACCGGCCGCTGTATCGGGTGTTGGCAGAAGACTATATGGGGCACCTGCCGCAGTCCGACTCGTCATCGAGACCGAACCCGTGACGCCAGGCGGGATGCAGAGCGTCACCCACAAAGGGCCGTTCCAGGGCCCGCCACGACCCCGGAATTGTCCCTTACGCTACAATTTCGCCGTATGGCGGTCGATCTCCCCGGCCCAGCTACCGGTGCGCCGGGCAAGACCCAAGTTTGCCTCGTGACCCGAAACTGACCGCCAGGAGGCGCACCATGGCCCCCCAGCTCGCCAGCGACCACCCCATCTCCGTCGACGAATACCTCGCAGGCGAACGAGACGGCGAGGTCCGCCACGAATATGTCGGGGGCCATGTCTATGCCATGACCGGAGCCAGTGCGCGGCATGCGCTGATTGTCACTGCTCTCACGCTGCTTCTTGGCCCGCGCGCCCGGGAGCGCCGTTGCCAGCTCTTCACCAACGACATGAAGGTCCACATCCGCACCGCCGGCGAGGACGCCTTCTACTATCCGGACCTGCTGCTTTCCTGCGACCCCCAGGACCGCGCCGAGTACTATCGAGAACGCCCCTGCCTCATCGTCGAGGTGCTCTCTGAGGCCACCGAACGCATCGACCGAATGGAGAAACGCTACGCCTACACCACCCTGGCGAGCCTGCACGAATACGTGCTCGTCTCCCAAGACCGCCCGCGCATCGAGATCTACCGCCGCACCGGGGACGACTGGACCCACGAGATCATCGATCAGGACACATTCCGCCTGGACTGCCTCGACCTGGAGATCCCCCTGGAGGCGGTCTATCAGGACGTTGCGGATGAAATCGGTGGCCCTGGCTCAGGCGACGCCCATTCGCCCCGATGATGCGGCTCCCATGACGCATCACCGCCCATGGGGCGGGAGGGACCCTCGTTTCCGACGCGAACACCAACGCTCAGGCCGGACACGACGCTCTTGCCGTGCGATGCCGGCATGGCCACAACACCCCCTGAATCGTGGGCGCGCGAACAGCCTCGGGTGAGCGATGCAGAAGCGTCCGCCGCGTACCGACCGTCCCCACTTTGCAACGCCGGTCGGCCGCCGCCTGGACGTCGCACGGGCCGGCGTTAGAATGCTTGCGTGCAGAAAAAATCCTCCTGAACGTCGACAGCCACCCGATCTATTGAGCGCACCAAGTGAAGGCCTGTCTGGCATGCGTACCATCGCAGCTGAAACCGCTCATTTCCCGATGCCTTTGACCTCCTTGAGCGTTTCCACCGGAGATGCCTGCATGCAGACCGTCTCGCTTCCAGCGTGATGCATGCAAGGTTCACATGGACACAAGGGCTTGGGAATCGACCGAGTCCAAAATCTGTGGTCCACCCTGAGGCCACCAGGGCCACTGGCCCGCAACACACTGCTGCTCACGACCGGCATCGGCATGAGAGCGCTGTTACAGGCGCTCGTGTTCATCGTCGTTGCCCGGGTGCTCGGGCCCAATGGCTATGGCAGTTTTATCGCTGTTCTTGCGATTGCCAGTATCCTCGCCCCCCTGGTCGGTGCCGGTGGACATGTCCTCTTGGCGCGGGACATCTCGCGGGACCCGGCATCGTTTCGCCTCGCTTGGGGTACCGCGCTAGCCCTTTTGATCATCAGCCTTCCGGTGATAGGGATTCTATACCTCTTGCTGGCGTTTCTGCTCCTTGGCTCTCATCTTTGGCTTCCAATCCTGCTCATCGGTGTTGCAGAGCTGGTCTTTTGGCCTTTGGCCAATGTGTGCGCCTACGCGTATCAGGGTTTCGAACGCATGGGGCGCATGTCCAGGCTCCTGCTGGTTCCTGTGGCCATGAGAGCCTTGGCGGCGATCATCTTGCTGATCATGCACACACTGGGCGGGATCGACGACACGGTAGAGCTTTGGGCCTTCCTCTATATGCTGGCCGCTGCCATCGCTGCGGTAGTGGCCCAGAGCCATGTCCGCCACGACCTGGGCATTCCGCGAGTACCCGGCGCATCACATCTCCGGACCGGGTTCGGTGACGGGGCACCGTTTGTGGTGTCGGGTTTCTCCCAACGCATGTATTCCGACGCGGACAAGGTCATGCTCACCTCCATGGTGTCGCCATCGGTGGCGGGCCTCTATTCGGCTGGTCACCGTTTCGTCGACCTGTCCCAGATTCCCCTTTACGGGTTGCTCAACGCGCTCACGCCCCGCTTGTTTCGATCTGGTACGGGGGGACCAGCACAACCACTTCGTCTCTTACTCAAGGCAGCACCCTGGCCAGCCGCGTATCTCATATTGGTCGCTGCAGCACTGTGGCTGGCTGCACCGCTGGTCACCGTCGTATTGGGGAATGCGTATGAGGAGACCATTCCCGTGATCCGCTGGATGAGCCTGCTACCGCTGTTTTCGCTGCCGCGATGGCTCTTGCACTACGCACTTGCAACCAGCGGCCTGCAACGGATCGCGATGAACTGTTTCATCGCCGCCGCAGCGGCGAACGTGCTGTTGAACCTGTGGTGGATTCCGATGTACGGATGGCATGGCGCACTCACAGCCACCTATGTATCTGAATTGTTGGCCGCGCTCCTGATGCTGTCGTACCTGGCTTCCGCACGACGCCGGGACTGAGACACAACCGATGGACGAACCTCCAATGACTTCCACGGCGTGGTCTGAGACAGATGTCGAGCGCTTAGACCATTGCCCGTTGTGCGGCTCCCCCCGCAGAACCCTGCGCTATGCCGGGATCGACGACTGGTTCAGCGGCGCTCCCGGCACATGGGACTACCACGAGTGCCACGATTGCGGCGCTCTCTATATTGACCCCAGACCCACGCCGGCCACCATCGGCCGCTTGTACGAGCACTACTTTACCCATGTTGCCAATGCGGAGCGCGCCCGCGGCTGGCTCGGCCGGCTCGCCTTGGGTATCCGCAACGACTACGTGAACCAGCGCTATGGGCATCACCGGGACCCGGCGGTGCCGGGCGGAAGATGGTTGATGTATCTGCTGCCACCGTGGTTTCGTTGGGAGTGGGACCATTGGGCGAGACATCTGCCCATCCCCGCTCACGGCTCGAACCGTCTGCTCGACGTCGGCTGCGGCAACGGTGCTTTTCTGGCTGCGGCGCGTGACGCAGGATGGGACGCTCAGGGGATCGACTTCGATCCCAAAGCGGTCGAGACGGCCCGTGCGCAAGGTCTGGATGTCGCCCAAGGCGGCTTGGCCGAACAGGGCTTTCCGGACGAGTATTTCGACGCCATCACCGTCTCTCACGTCATAGAACACGTTCACGATCCCATCGCATTGGTCCGGGAATGCATACGTATCTTGAAGCACCGTGGGAGGCTGTGGATCGCCACACCCAATGCCGACGCAATCTATCATTTTCGATTCCAGCAGAACTGGTTCGCTCTGAACCCTCAACATCTCATTCTGTTCCGGCCTGCCAACCTGCGCCAGCTGTTGGAGTCTTCTGGCCTTCGGGTTTCCTTTCTCAGACGCGGATTGCATGCACAGTCCCATTGGTGCGCAAGTGCCGCGCGCAAGGCTGGATTGAAAGGCTTTGAGCAGATCTGTCTGCCTGCATTTCAGGGAGCCAAGGTGCAGATTCGATACCAGTTCATCGAATTACTGGTCACCCTGAGAAAACGGTGGCAAGGGGACCTCGTGGTTCAAGGTCTCAAGGAGTCATGAAGACCATGCGCGTGGCCGTACGCGAGAAACCGACGTGCAAGAAGGCACGTCTTCGGTATAAATGACCAAGCCGCCGGCTCACGATTCTCTCACGGACCAGCCCCCCCGAAGACGGCTGGCCTTGTTTCTGCCGTCGCTCGCTGGCGGAGGCGCCGAGCGGATGATGCTCAATCTGGCTGCTAGCTTCCTGAAAAGCGGGTATGCAGTGGACCTGGTGCTAGCACGGGCCCAGGGGGAATACATGGAACAAATTCCCGAAGGTGCCCGGCTGGTCGAGCTCGATGCTTCCAAACCGCTGACGGCTGTTCCGGGCCTTGCTCAGTATCTCCGCACACGGCAACCGCATGCATTGCTCTCGACCATGACCCATGTCAACCTGGCAGCACTCTGGGCGGCGCGCCTCTCGCGCACGGGCGTGCGCTGCGTTGTTCGGGAAGCCGAACACCTCTCTTCGCGGTTGGCCATGTGCGCCTTGCGTCACCGTTGGACGATGCCACGCCTTGTTCGTCAGGAGTATGCACGAGCAGATGCAGTTGTTGCCACATCACAAGGCGTCGCCCAAGACCTGTACCGGGTGGGCCGACTACCCCGCGAACGCATCCAGGTCGTTTACAATCCCGTGATCGATAGCACCTTCCGAAAAAGGTGTGCCACACCCGCGATTCATCCTTGGTTCGATGACAGTCTCCCGATCATCCTTGGTGTTGGCCGGCTGACCGCACAAAAGGATTTCACCACCTTACTCAAAGCTTTCGCCCTCGTGAAGCGTGGTCGTCCGGCTAGGCTCATGATTCTTGGTGAAGGCGAGGAGCGGCCAAGGCTCGAACGGTTGGCGCAGGAGCTGGGAGTCGCGGCAGATGTGGACATGCCCGGCTTTGTCGACAACCCATACCCGTACATGGCCAGGGCGGCCGCATTCGTCCTCTCTTCCCGTTGGGAGGGATTGCCCAACGTCCTGATCGAGGCCTTGGCTTGCGGCACCCGGGTCATCTCCACAGATTGCCCATCGGGGCCGGCCGAGATCCTGGACCGGGGACGATACGGGCAGTTGGTCCCCGTCGGGGAGCCTGAAGCGATGGCACGTGCGATGGAACGCGTCTTGTCCGGAAACTTCCAAGCGGCCGATCCGACTCACCATCTGAATCAATTCGATGCGAACCGTGTTGCGGCGCAGTATCTGCAGTTGCTCTGTAAGGACGCGTGAGCGTACCGTGATGCCGAATGTCACCAAGGCCTATAATTTTCAAGCAATCCTGGAGGGGGCACTGTCGTTCCTGCCGGGCGGTGTCTGGTTGTTGTCCAGAAAGGGAACGGGCGGCACCACTTCGGCACGCTATTGTTATACCGTCTGGCTGCGGCACCTGATCAAGACTGCCCCATTCCGCAAGGGCCCGCCAACCGGTACCGTCGTGGAACTCGGCCCAGGCGACTCGTTGGGTATCGGCCTGGCAGCGCTGTTGTCCGGTGCCGAGCGATACGTCGCAGTGGATTCGGTCCGGTACGCCGACACCCAGCGCAACATCGAGGTGCTTGGAGAGCTCGTCGCGCTTTTTCGACAGCGAGCACCGGTGCCGGACGCACGCGAATTTCCCCGCGTCAAACCCGAACTGCAGGACTACCGGTTCCCGGACCATCTGCTGCCCAAGGCCTGGCTGTATAAGGCACTCGATCCGGGACGGATCCAGAGAATCGAGTCGGCATTGCGGGAAACGCAAAGGACACAATCCATGGTGTGCTATGTGGATCCGCAGCACAAGAACACGATTCCGCAGGGAACGGTGACCCATGTTTTCTCGCAGGCCGTACTCGAACACGTGGACGAGCCGAACGCCGTCTACACCGCATGCCATGACTGGTTGGCCCCCGATGGGGTAATGTCCCATGTCATCGACTTCAAGTCCCATGGCGTTTCGAAGGAATGGAACGGCCACTGGCTGTATCCGGACCCCCTCTGGCGATTGATCCGTGGCCGGCGTCCCTATCTGTTGAACCGCCTGCCCTGCTCGGCACACTTGGACATGATCCGGGCGGCAGGATTCGCGCTTGTGTCCGTCGAACGCACGCACCTGCCGTCCAGCATCGAGACCCGGCAGCTGGCGCGTCGTTTCAGGAGGCTGTCCCCAGAGGATCTGACGACATCAGGCGTGTTCCTCGTCGCCCAAAAGCCCCCTATGGCGACTCGCCATCTACATCAAAGCGCATGTGTGGAATCGCAGGCCTTCTGAACGATCGGCCGGGTCCCATCGACTCCGTGCTGGAGTCGATGGCAGAATCGTTGCGGCACCGAGGGCCGGACGATGCAGGCACATGGATCGATCCTTCCGTCGGCGTTGGCCTCGCACACCGCCGCCTCGCCATCCTGGACTTGTCCCCCGCCGGACACCAGCCCATGGCGTCTGCCAGCGGACGCTGGATTCTGACCTACAATGGTGAGCTCTATAACCATCGGGTCCTCCGTCGAAGCCTGGAACGCGAGCATCGCATCCGATGGAACGGGCATTCGGACAGTGAAGTATTGCTCGCCGCACTCGAGTGCTGGGGTGTGGAAGCTACGCTGGCACGCAGCAATGGGATGTTCGCCTTTGGGGCATGGGACCGGGAAAAGCACTGTCTGATCCTTGCCCGGGACCGCATGGGTGAAAAGCCCCTCTATGTGGGCTGGATCGCGGGCTGCATCTCGTTTGCTTCCGAGTTGCGGGCTCTGCGAAAAATCCCCGGCTGGGAGGGGGGCATCGAATCCGAGGCCCTGCACTTCTTTCTCCGCTATGGCTACGTACCCACCCCTTATTCGATCCATCCCCACGTATTTCAGCTTCCACCAGGCACCTGGCTCCGTCTGACCCTGAATGATGTGCGGTCCATACCGGACGCGCCAACATTCCTCTCCATGGCAATCCGCTACTGGGACCTACGCAGAGTCGTCCTGCAGGGGCTGGATAAAAGAATCGAGGGTGACATGGAGCGCGCCGCAGACACGCTGGAGTCGCTGCTGGCCGATTCGGTGCGTTTGCGCGTCGACGCGGACGTACCGGTAGGCACGATTCTCTCTGGAGGGGTCGATTCCTCGCTGATCGCCAGCTTGATGCGGAAGGCAACAACAGAACGGGTCCGTACCTTTACGATCGGATTCATGGAAGAAGATTTCAATGAAGCCCCTTACGCAAAAAGCGTCGCTACGTACCTGGGAACGGAGCACACGGAATGGTGCCTAACGGGAAACGACGCGCTCGACCTAGTGCCACGTATCGCCGAGATCTATGATGAACCGTTCGCCGATCCCTCACAACTTCCAACGTTGCTGGTCACCCGTATGGCCCGCACCCAGGTCACGGTGGCGCTGTCGGGTGACGGTGGCGACGAGCTGTTTTTCGGCTACCAGCGTTATTTCGATGTGCTGCGCATGTGGCAATTGCTCGGCCGGCTGCCGGCGCACGGGAGAACCATCCTGGCCGGCGCACTGCGAACCATCGGCGTCATTGGAGGGCACACAGGATTCAGGCTCCAGCGCCTGGCAGCCCGCATTGCCGCACGAGACTTCGACGACCTCTTTTGGAATCGATCTGCGTTCAACCCGTTCCTCTCAGCCCAGGTAGAGGAGAACTGCCACCTTCCCCCGCTAGAGTCTCTCCCAGAAGGTGGAATAATCAACCGCATGCGCTATCTCGATCAGGCCCGTTACCTGCCCGACAACATCCTCACCAAGGTCGACAGAGCCAGCATGACGGTTGGCCTGGAACTCCGTACCCCTTTCTTGGATCATCGGGTGGTAGCTTTCAGTTGGCGGATTCCCGATGCATGGCTGTTCGATGGTACGACCGGCAAGGCCCTGCTGAAAAAAATATTGTATCGCCATATACCGAAGCATCTGGTCGATCGAAGGAAAAAGGGATTCGATATCCCCCTGGATTCCTGGCTTCGTGGCCCGCTCCGCCAGTGGATGGGGGATCTGCTCGCTTCCGAATCATTGAGACACCTTCCCCATGTCCGCGGAATCGATCTCGAAAGGCTCACTGACGAGCACCTGAAGGGCCAGGCCAACCACGGTTTCACCTTGTGGCCCTTCCTCATGCTCGAAGCGTGGCGGCAGGCGCATGAATGAGTTGCGCATCCTCGTGGTGGCCAATCTACCGCCCTTTGTTATGGGGGGAGCCGAACATCAGGTCGCCCGGCTCGTCGAATGCTGGGTCAGGTCGGGCCACCACGTCGAGGTCGCTGGGCACCGCATACCGACGGGTTACGCAACGCTTGGACAGGTCTCGGTACGGACACACCGTATTCGGGTGCGATCACACCTGGGCCGTGCCATGAGGGGCATCTCTTACTTTCTGTCACTGGCGGTATTGTTGAGAAAGAACTCCTCGAGATTCGATGTGATCTATGTCCGGGGGCTGGGGGACGCCGCCCTCTCGATCTGTTTCCTGAAACGGTTCACATCGCTGGATCTGCCGATACTGGTATGCCCGATCAATGCCCGCGGCTCCGGAGACGCGGCGTTCATCCGATCCCTGCCGGGCTGGCGCAAACTGGTATCCGTCATCGACACTCAGTGCGATGCCATCAACATCATCGCTCCGGCAATCGAACACGACCTACGAAGCCTGGGTATTTGCACTCCAATCATCACCAGGATCCCCAATGGCGTGCCCATCGGACCGCCCATCACCAGGGAAAGGCCGCCATCGGTAAGACGATTGGTGTGGACCGGTCGGATCACTCGGCAAAAAGGCCTGGATTTGTTGCTGGACGCCTTGTCCGCCCTGGCTGAAGAGGGATTTCGTTTCACGCTCGACCTCGTCGGCGACGGCCCCGAACAGGGATCGCTCATGAACCAATGCAAGACAAACGGGCTCGACGAACGCGTGCACTTTGTCGGCAGGCTCTCCCCGGACAAGGTCCGGGAACATCTACACCAAGCCGATGCTTTCGTTCTACCCTCCAGATATGAGGGCATGTCGAACAGCGCCTTGGAAGCCATGGAGGCCTCCCTGCCCGTGCTTCTGACCCGCTGTGGAGGCATTGATACATATATAGACGAACGATCGGGCTGGTTGTGCGAACCCGACAACCGACGCGCTCTCGAAGACGCCCTGCGTGAACTGCTCACTGCACCAGGCGATGCCTTGCTGACCCGCGGCGCACATGCACGCAAGATCGTCGAGCAGCATTTCGCACTTCCCACGGTTGCTGAACAGAACCTCTCCACCTTGTACAAGATCTCCAAGGGACATGCTGAATAAATCGTCACGAGCGACCGAAGGGCGAAGCGCACGGCTACAAGGCGCTGGACCCATGCGTTGGATCGGGTGGGTGCTACGCCCCGTGCGTCCCAAGCCTTGAGCCGTGCTCACCCACTGGGGTCTCACTGGGCACCCTGCCCTGCACCGGCATCCACCGCAGCGTCGACACCCCGTCCGGATATGGATATGCGAATTCTGGTTCTCAGCAAACGACAATACACCTCCAAGGACCTGCTGGATGACCGGTACGGGCGCTTGTCCGAGATCCCGAAACATTTGGCACGTCAGGGACATGCCGTGTATGGCCTGGTGCTGAGCTATCGAAAAAGGACCGAATACCCTTTTCCCGGGCCGCCTTTAACTGCCGGTGATGTTTCGTGGTATTCCATCAACCTGGGGTTAAACCCGCTGTCCGGGATCCGGCGTCACCAACGGGCGCTGGACCGATTGGTGGTAGCCATTCAGCCAGATGTGATCTGGGCCTGTTCTGACGCATTTCACGTCATTCTTGCGGCCCAGATCAAGAAACGCCATAACCTGCCCTTCATCGCAGACCTGTATGACAATTTCGAGTCCTTCGCGGCCACCCGCCTGTGGAGTGTCAAAGAACGTTATCACTCCGCCTTGTCTCTCGCAGACGGCATCACCGTGGTAAGCGAAAACCTCCGCAGCTTGATTCGAAGTCAGGTTGGGCCGACCAAGCCACTTTGCGTGCTCACCAATGCGATCGATCCGAATCTATTCTACCGTCGCGACAAGCGACAATGCCGGAAAAAACTAGGGCTGCCGGCAGAACAGGTGCTCATAGGCACCGCGGGATCGTTGACCCGGGATCGAGACATTCAGGTCCTCTACGATGCATTTCGCGACCTGTCTTCCCGGGATCCTGCCATTGGACTGGCAGTTGCTGGGCCACGGAAGCGCTCTCTGCCTCCCCCAGCTGGAAAAAACGTGTACGACTTGGGACTGCTCCCCCATGACAAAATTGCGCTACTGGCCTCGACCTTGGACGTGGCGGTTATCTGCAACAAACCTTCGGCTTTTGGCGAATACTGCTTTCCTCAAAAATTTTATGAGTTCCTGGCTGGGGGCACACCCGTGCTTGCCGCAGCGGTAGGAGCATTGAAGGAGCTCCTGGCACCCTGGCCACAAAACCGCTACGACTCCGCCCGTCCGGAAACGGTGCCGAGCCGCATTCTCGGCCTGATCGAGAAACCGACCCTGCCCGATTTGCCGATTCCCACCTGGGCAGGGCAGGCGCAAAGCCTTTCCCGTTTCATGCAGCAGGTGCTGCACGCGCCGACAGAGGTTCGCTAAGCATGCATCAATGCAAAAAACCGCCGGTCACTGCCTCGGGCGAATCACCCTCCAGCGAGCACAGGCGCAGCAGCGCCCCGGCGATTTTCTCGGAAGGACCCTCGGCACCCGGGCAAACGGGGAGCGTCCTCAATCGCTCGTAGCCACCCCCAAGGATGAAGCTCGCAACACCCTCGGGCAAGTCGCCTTCCAGCACCGCGTTGCGGCCCAGACCGTCGGGCCGCTCCGTGCGGGTGCGCATGACCACCGTCGGCACGCCGAGCACCGCGAGCTCTTCCTGGTTCGATCCCCCGTCGGTCAGTACGCAGGAGGCTTGGGCGGCCAGCCGCAGGAAGGCCCCATAACCCATCCTGGGGTGAAGCACGATACGTTCATGTTGCTCCAGGCGATCGAGCAGGCCCTCTTGTTGCAGGCGATCCCGGGTGGCCGGATGCAGCACGAAATGGATCGTGAACCTCTGGCTGAGCCGTTCGATGATCTCAACGATCTGCCGCAGGCGCCCCTTGTGGTAGATGTTCTGGAAGCGATGCAAGGATGCCAGAACGTACGGCGGATCAGTGGAACCGCAATCCGTCAGGGCACCACTCAACGCCACTGCGTCCACGATACTGTTTCCGCCAGTGTGGACCACACGACGAACCCCCAGGCGACGCATATAGGCTTCCGCAGCGTCATTGGGGCACATGGCGATGTCGGTCATGCGAAACACGAGCCGCCGCAAAAACTCTTCGGGAAACGGATCCAGCAACGCGCCCGAGGTCAACCCGCTCTCCAGGTGTACCACGTCCATTCTGCAACGCTTGGCCGCCAGAGCCCCGACGAACGTGGAAAGGGTGTCCCCGTGAACGAGGACCACGGCCTCTGCAGCTGTTGGAGCGAGCTCACGGAGCCTCCCCTTCACGTTCGTGTAGGCTTGAGGGAGCCACCGCGCCAGCGATACGACCGTCGCGTGCTCGGCGGGCGTGGTGGCATCGACGCGTCGTGCTTCGACGCCAAATTCCTCAATCAGGTCGTCCATGGTTTCCTTGTGCTGCCCGGTCATCAGGAGTACGCAGGGTATGCCCCGCCTTTCGCAAGCGACCACCACCGGTGCCACCTTGATGAGCTGGGCACGTGTACCGATGACGAAGATCGAGCGTTTGGGCATTTCAAAACGGGCACATTCCCTGGAGCAGGAAACCTTAACGCCTTGGTGAGGGGTACGGCCAGCCGAACAAGAGGTCAGCCCGACACACAACGATCAGGCACAGGACGAATGGTGCTGCGGGGATTCGGGCGCACCTCCCCCTCTCTTGCGTGCCAGCATGCCATCCATCCGGACTTCTTCGTGCGTGTTAACGAAGGAGAGGACGAGGCACTGAAAGACCTTGTGGAGGCTGTGTCCTCGCGGCGAAGGTCGTGCGAAGAACAAGGCGCCTCTATTCGTCGCGGGGACGGGATCCCCACAGGCTAGAGCAGTGAGAACTGGCGCAGGACCTTGGCGAAGCGCTCGTCTTCGGCGGCAAATGCCCGCAGGGCCTTGAGCAAGCGTTTCAGCTCGCTGTCCTCTCCGTGGTGCGCTTGCAGATCGGCATGGACCTCCTGCTCCAGGCGCACCATGCGCTGCTCCAGCGGCCGCAGTGCGGTCTTGCGGTCCCATACCACGAAGCCGATCAGCCCGAAGATCCCCGCCAGCATCACCACCATCACGCCCCATAGGTAGTCCATGCTCTTCCGCAGGTCTTTGAACTGCGCCGCCATGAGCGCGTTCTGCGCATCGATCTTCGTGTCGATTTTCTC
>JALVEU010000094.1 GCA_027030565.1 Gammaproteobacteria bacterium
CTATGCCGTACAGCTCATCCAGCAGCAGAAGGGGCGATCGCTGGAGAAGCTGTTGCCTGAGCCGCTTTCGGGCTGGGAGGTCGAGGAGACCACGTCCCAAGCCGCAGGTGCCGCCATGTTCGGTGGCGGGGTCTCCGCGCAGCGCATCTACCGCAAGGGAGATGCCTACGTGACGGTGCTGATCGCCGCCGATTCGCCGCTCATCCAGACCATGGTGGCGATGTTCGCCAACCCCATGATCGTGTCGTCCGACGGTGGTCGTCTGCAGCGCATCCAGCGCCAGAAGGCCATCGTGAAATACGACGAGGATGACCGCTCGGGTAGTATCAACATCGTGGTGGACCGGCGCTTCCTGGTCAACGTGGAGGGCTCGGACGTCTCGCAGGACGAGCTCGTGGCCTATGCCCGGGCCATCGACTACAAGGCCCTGAAAGGCATGCCCTGAAGTCGCAGCCCGGCCTGGTGCCGGGGTTGGACCGGCGTCGGGCGGGGTGAGATCGCGCAGGCGCTTCGCGTTCGGTTTCGATGGCTGCAAGATTCTGGATCCGGATCTTCGCCGCAGGGCTCTGGGCGCTTGCTGTGGGCGGCGCCTGGCCTGTCGCCGCGCAAGGTGCCTCCGGGCCCGGCGCGGAGGCCGCGGCGGGCTTCGTGCCGGGGCCCGCGTGGCAGGAGGCCTTGGCCGCCGCAGGCGATGGAGACGAGCTGCAGGCGCTCTTCGAGACGGTGGCCCGGGGCGTGCGCTTCGCGCCCTATTCGGGCATCCTGCGCGGCGCCACGGGCACCGCTCTGGCCCGGCGCGGCAACGCCCTGGACCAGGCGCTGCTCCTGCGCGCCTTGCTCGATCGGCGCGGCTATCGCACTCGCCTGGTCGAGGGCAGGCTCGACGAGGGCAACGCCCACGTGCTGCTGCGCGGCGCCTACCCGCCCGAGCTGCCCGCGTTCGCCTACGGCGAGGACTACGCGCCGTTCCGTCCGGAGGGGGCCGAGGCGCTTCTCGATACGGTCGAGCGGCATTTCTGGGTCGAACTGGAGCAATCCGACGGCACTTGGCTGCCGCTGGACCCGTCGTTTCCGCGGGCGCGCATGGGCGAGGCCTACGCCGAGGCGCTCCGGCGCCACGACACGCCCGATGCGCGCTGGCGGCATCGGATCGCTATTCGGCTGCGCCAACAGACAGCCGACGGCCAGACCCGGACGCTGTTCGAGGAGGAGCGGCCGGTGGCCGCGCTGGGCTATGCGCCCGTGTTGCTGTCCCGCACCGCCGTGCCGCTGGAGCGGGCGGCCGCGGCGCCTCGCCGCGGGTCGGCGGCGCGGGTGTTCGGCGGCGCCCTGGGGGGTGCGCCGGCTGCGGAGGCACCTGCCGAGGCGCCGCCCCAAGCACTCGGAACCCGCTACCTGTGGCGCTGGCACGTGCCGGGCGGCGGCACGGGTGCCGCCACGCACGACGTGCTGGACGCCGAGCCGGGCACGGCGGTGGCGCGCCAGTGGCTGGAGCTGGCGTGGAAGCCCCCGGGGAGCCCCGAACGCCGCGTCGAACGGGTGCTGTTCGAGGCCGGGGAGGACGCCGAGCGGCCGCCGGCCTACCGGCGTGATGTGTTGGTGGTGTTGCCCGGTGCGGTGCGCCCCGAGGTAGCCGAGGCGGTGGAACGGCGCTTCGCCGCCTTGCCCCTGGAGCGCTGGAAGCCGTCGTCGGACGGCGGCGCGGATGCGGCCCGCCTGGGCGAAGCGCTGGAGGCCGATGCGGCGCTCAACGCCAATCTGTTGCAGACGTTGTTACTGCGTTTCGCCGCGGCCTCGGACGACTTGACCGACCGCATCGCCTACACCAACGCCGTGGTGCCGTTGCGCACCGTTCCGCGGGTTCTGATCGCCTCGGTGGAGGGTACGGGCGACGCCCTGCGTCTGGACCTGGACCTGCGGCTGGACGAGGTGGAGGCGCTGCCCTATCCAGGCGCGCCGGCCGCGGTGCGCCGGCTGTTCCAGATGGGGCGGGGGTTCGCGGAGTCGGTGGTCGAAGGCGCCGTGCTGCCGGCCGGCACGGTCCGGCGGGCGGTCACTACCGCCGAGCTCATGCGCGAGGCGCAGGGCCAGGGGATTCCGCTGCGGGTGGTGGACGAGCGGAATGTGGCCGACTTCGTGGCGCGGGCGGGGCTGCCTGAGCCGACGGCGCGGCATCTCAGGGCCTCGGTGGGGGAGGGCTGGGAGGCGGTGATCTCGGCGCGGGCGGTAGAGATCGCCGGCGCGCCCCGCTGGGGCTGGTGGCGGATCGAGCGCGCCAGCGGCCGGACCATCGGCGTGATGGACACGGGTCTGCACGCGGCGACGGTCGAATACGGCCTGTCCAGCCGGGACATCGGCCTCAGCCCGCGCATGGGATTCGCAGTCGGCCTGATCAACGGCGCGCAGAGCACCCTGTTCGCCATCTCCGGGCTGTTGCTCCAGTACGGCGTGACGTCCGAGGCCATGCTGAAGGAGGTCAAGGCCTATCTGGATGCCGTGCTGTGCCGCACCTGCCCGAAGGCCGAGGCCAAGGCCAGCGCCGGCAGCGAGGTCTCCGGCTACTGCCTCAAGTTCGAGGTGGAGACCCCGAGCAGCCGCTCGGCCAAGGCGCGCTTCGATTTCTGCGAGAAGTACGTGGACGGGTTCAAGTGCGCGGCCGGCCTGCTGATCGCGGGCCTGGCCGGCGTGCAGCCCGAGGTCAAGGCGGGGGTCGGTCTGTCCTACGAGGCCGGGTGCCGCAAGGGCGACCTGAGGTATGAGCGCAAGGACAAGTTCTAGCGCGGCGCTCGCTTGGGCCGCGCTCGCCCTGATCGGCGCGGTGTCCGCCAGCGTGGAGGATACGGTCTACCGGGGCGAGGCGACCCACTACCCGGCGCCGACCGCGGTCGTCACCGTGCCGCGCGCGGCGCAGGACACACCCGCGTCGCCGGTGCTGGACCCGGGACGGCTGGCCGAGGCCGCGCGGGGCAGCGCCAACGGGGCCGTGCGGGTGCGGGTGACCGGCGCCCGGGTCGCCGGGCGCGCCGAGGGCGACGTCCTGCTGGACTTCACCACCGAGTGGCAGAACGTGCACCCGCCGGCCCGTGTCCGGCGGGGTGCGCTGGAGGGCAAGGCGGACCGTACCATGGGGGCCGGGGGGCTGCTGGGCGGGGGATGGCGAGCCGCCGGCGGCGGTGCTGGGTCCGATACCGTGCTGCGCGACGTGGCCTACCGGATCCCCCGTTGGGGGGATCACGTGGTGCTGCTGGCCGACGGCGTGGCCGTGCCCCTGGATCCCGCCTCGGCCCGCTTGCCGGACGGCGCGGATCCGGCCGCCGGCATGACGCTGGCCCGCCGTCACGACACGCGCCGGGTGCGGTTCCGGTTCCGCGTCCCGGAGCGCAGCCGGTGGATCGCCCTGCACCTGTTCGACTACGCCAACGGCCACGTCACGCTGCCGCTCAAGGGGGATCCGGACCCGGGGGGAACATCCGCGACCCTTGCAGGCGATACGGCGGGACCGCTCGTCCTGGCCCTGGACGATCCGCCCGGGCGGGTGGTCTCGGCCGAGGCGCCCGCCGGCTGGCGCCGCCTGACCGTGCGCTTGCTGGGCCGCAGTCTCGTCAAGCGGCGCGGCAAGGGCTCCATCGTGCAAGTCGGACGCGACGCGCTCTGGCTGCAGGACGGCCGGGGCTTTCTCCATGGGGCCGCGCCCGCGACCATGGACCCGTTGCGCTTCTTCCCCGAGTACCCGACTCGCGTCGAGGCGCACTTCCTCCTGCCGGAGGGCGCCCGGCCGGCGCGGATGCTGCTGCGCGCAGGCGAACGGGCCTTAGCACTCGACTGGCCGGGCGCGGCCGAGCCCGCGCTGCCCGAGGCCGCGGCCCGCTGGCGGGATGGTGAGCTGGCCGAGTTCGCGCTGCTGGGGGTGGCCGAACACGCGGGCGCCCGGGTGCTCGATCTGGCCGTGCACAACCTGGCGGCTGGCAAGGGCCTGGAGCTGGACCTCGGGCGGCAGTTCCGGCTGACGCGCGCGGGCACGTCGCTACGGCCCGATCGCCGCAAGACGGCGGCGCTCGTTCATGGCGCGCCGGACCGGCTGGTGGTGCCGCCCGGCGCCGTGGTCCGTTTCCTGGTGGCTTTCCCGGCACGCGCCGGGGACGAGTGGCGGCTGGACTACCGGGGATTTCGGCAGCGGCATCGCCAGGCACTGGCGGCCCCGCCCGCGATCCCGGAGACCGTGCTGGCGACGCGGCTCGCGTTCGCCGAGGTGCCCGAACCGTCTCCGCAGAAGCGGGTGCCGGCCCCATCGCGATCTGCGTGGAAGACGGCCCGTTGGCCGGCGGCCGAGGCGGGCGGACTCACCGGAGAGACGAAGGCCCCGCCGCCGCGCGGCGGCCCGGCCAGGCCAGCCGCCGCGGCGCAAAGCGGCCTCGAAGGGTTCGAGGTGGTCGAGGAGGTCGAGCCCAACGACGAGCCGGCCCGGGCGATGCCGGTGCAGGGCGACCGCCCGCGCGCGGTGCGGGGGCGGCTGGAGGCGCGCGAAAAGCGGCGGGACGAGGACCACTTCGTGCTGCAGACCGGGGGCGCGCCCCAGCTCTGGGACGTGGTGGTTGAGGGGCGCGGTGTGGGCGAGCTGGGCTACCTGGACCCCGGGGGCCGCATGGCGGCCCGGGCCCGGGCGCGGCGGGAGGCGCCGGCCCGGCTCGCCGGCCTCTACCTGCTGCCCGGGCGCCACCGCTTCCAGGTAACGGCCGCCAGCCGCAAGGGCGGGGACTACGTGCTGCGTTTCCTGCCGCGCGGGGTGCCCGACCCGTCCGCGGAGCGCGAGCCCAACGATGCGGTGGACCGCGCCCAGCCTGTCGTCTTCGGGCGGCGTTACCGGGGCGTGCTCACGCCGGGGGACGAGGATCGCTACCGCTTCTGGCTGGATGCCGCCGCCCGCATCCGCCTGCACCTGGAGGCCGGGCCTGGCGGCTCCGTGCGGGCAAGCCTGGGCGACGAGGCGCGGCGGCGGGACGTGCTCCGGCTCGATCGGCGCCGAAACGACAGCGGCGTCGCGGTGCGGGAGGTCCAGCTCGCCCACGGCGACTACACGCTGCGCGTGCGCGGCGATCCGGGAGACTACGCCTTCCGCCTGGAGCGGCACCCGCCCTGGGCGCCCGAAGGCCCGGAGGCGGCGGTGTTGGCGCTGCGGTTCTTGGATGCCCCGCCCACCTGGGCCGCCTTCGAGGACCGGGGACAGGCGGCCACCGTGCGGCTCGAGATTGTCAACCGCGGCGCGCAGCCCCGCGCGCTGCACTTGAAGGGTTGGTTCAGCCGCTGGGATTGGCAGGCGGTCCCGGAGGACGACACCCTGCGGCTCGAGGCCGGCGGCGCGGCCGCCGTGCCCGTGCGGATCCTGGCCCCGCCGGACATCCCCTCCGGCGAGCCGGTGGAACTTTGGCTGGGCGTGGCGGACGGCGAGACGGTACAGGCGGCCGCACGGCTGGCCATGCCGGTCGTGTGCGGCGCCGAAGTGCAGGGTCCCCGCGACGTGTGGCCGGTGCCCGAGCCGCTGCGCGGTGGACTGGACGTCGCCTGGCGGGCGCTGGGTGCGCGGCTCGTCGGTGGCGGTGACGCCAGGAAGGCCGGCCCGCTCATCGACGGTCTCACCACGCCGCCGGGCGCGCGCTGGCGATGGGACCCGAAGAAGGACCCCGCCCCCGAGGTCACGGTGCGCCTGGCCGGAGAGGCGCCGGTGCCGGTGGCCGGTTTCCTGTTCCATCCCATGGGTTGCGACGGGCGGGAGATGCCGGGGCGGTTCGAGGTGCTGCTCTCCCAGGACGGGGAGCGCTTCCAGTCCGTGCTGACGGGTCGTCTCGCCGACCGGGCCGTGGAGCAGGCCTTCGTGCTGGATGCGCCGGTGCCGGCGCGCAGCGCCCGGCTGCGCATGCTGGATGCCGCCGTGGAGGCGGGAAGCGTGCGCACCGTCTGCCTGGGCGAGTGGAAGGTGGTGGCCGCACCCGACTACGCCCCGAGCGCCTCGGGCTTCGATCTGGCCGATGCCGCCCTCGGCGGGCACCTGGTCTGGGCCGCGCCCCATTTCGACGCCGGGCCCATGCTGCGCGACGACGAACGGATCCTGCGGGCCCGGGCGGACGGGCAGGGGCGGCTCACCTGGGTGCTCGGCTTCCACCACGATCGGGCGGCACGGGTGACGGCCCTGGTGTGGCGCGACTGGCCGGAGAAGGCGCGCCGGGGCGACCCGGCCATCGAACGGGTGCGGGTCAGCTTCAGCACCGAGAGCCCCCTGGGGCCCTGGCGGGGCGCGCGCGACTGGACGGTCGCAGGCCAAGGCCCGGCGCGCTTGGCCTTGGATGCGCCTGTTTGGGCTCGTTTCGTGCGCTTCGAGGCCCGCGGCCTCGAACCCGGCCGGTACCATGTCCTGCCCGCGCGGCTGTCCGTGTTCGAGGCCCCGCCGGGGGCCGAGGGGTATCGTTCCATCCTGGGCGAGTGGGGACACTACCGCCAGCGCGCCCAGTACGAGGCCGTGCGTGAGACCGTGCCGGAGACCGGCGAGAACCGGCAGGGGACGCGCGAGCGGCCGGTGGCCCTGCGAGCGGGGGTGGCCGTGCCGGGGCGGGTGCGGTTGGGCGCGGACGAGGACTGGTATCGGCTGGAGGTCCCCGCCGGGCGGACGCTGCTCGAGCTGCGGCTCGAGAGCGATGCGGTGTTCCGGCTCGCCCCGACGCTCTTCGACGAGGCGGGCGACAAGGTCCCCTGGCTGAAGGCGGAGACGGCCGGCGGCGCGACCGTCTACCAGGCGCAGGTCGCCCCCGGCGGCTACCGCCTGCGCGTGCGCGAATTGCCCCGGTCGGTGGTGGTGGCCTGGGACCAGAGCGGCAGCGTGGCGGACTACCATCCCGTCATCCATCGGGCGCTCGCACGCTTCGCCCGGTCCATCGCCCCGCAGGCCGAATACCTGAACTTCCTGCCCTTCGCCGACACGCCCCGGCTGCTGCTGGAAGCAGGGTCCGACCAGACCGAACACCTGCTGCGGGCGCTCAACGACTACGACCGCAGGGATTCGTCCAGCCGGGCCGAGACCAACCTCATCGCCGCCGCCGAGGCCCTGGCCAAGCGGCGCGGCGAGCGCATCGTCGTGGTGATCACGGACGCCGAATCCGGCGAGGAAGCGACCCGGACCGAGCCCCTGTGGCGGGCGCTGGCCGAGGCGCGGCCGCGTATCTTCAGCATCGAGCTGCACCGTGGCGACCAGGCGCGTGGCCAGCAGGACCGCATGCAGGACTGGGCGATGGCCAACCGGGGCCGCTACGACTTCTTCCGCGAGCCGGCCGACCTGGATGCGGCCCTGGCGCGGGCCCTGTGCAAGGTGCGCCGGCCGGCCCGGTACACCGTGGCGGCGCAGTTCGCCCGCGCCGAACCCGGGCGGTTGCGGCTGGCGCCCAGCCGGCGCGCGGCCGCCGGCGCCATCGAGCTGATCCTGGACGCCTCGGGGAGCATGTACAAGCGGCTTGCGGGCGGACGCACGCGCATCGACGCGGCCAAGGCCGCCGTCATCGACCTGGTGCGCAACGTCATTCCCCCCGGCACCCCGGTGGCCCTGCGCGTCTATGGTCACAAGGCGCCGCGCAGTTGCCGCACGGATCTCGAAGTCCCGCTCTCGCCCTTGGATCCCGCACGCGTCGAACGCGTGGTGCGGCGCATCCGGCCCCAGGATCGCTCCCGCACGCCGCTGGCCGCCTCCATCCGCCAGGTGGCGCAGGATCTGGCGGGGGCCGAGGGCCGCAGGCTGGTGCTCTTGTTCACCGACGGCAAGGAGTCCTGCGGGGGCGACCCGGAGGCGGCCATCCGCGCGCTTCAGGCCCAGGGGGTCGAGGTGGAACTCAACATCGTCGGGCTGGCCATCCAGGACCAGGCCGCCCGAAGCGCCTTCGAGCGCTGGGCCGCGGTCGGCGGCGGGCGCTACTTCCAGGCTGACGACGCCGAGACGCTGGCCGAAGCGATGAAGGCGGCGCTGCAGCCCCGGTTCGAGGTGATGGACGCGGCCGGAAAGGTGGTCGCCCGTGGCACCGTGGGCGGCGAGGCGGTGGAGCTGGCGCCCGGCACCTACCGCGTGCAGGTCTCCGCTGCCCCGCCCGTGAGCCTGGAGGCCGTGGTCGTCCAACCGGGCCGGGAGACGGTGCTCGCGCTGGACCCGTCTCCGGCCGATTCCGCCCAACCCACCAAAGGAGGAACGCCATGAGAGCCTTGTTTCTGACCCTCGTTCTCATCGCCCTGGCACCCGCCGTGGTGCATGCCGGTTTCCAACAGTTCACCATCGAGTTCAAGGGCAAGGGCAAGCCCGGCGGGGAGCTGGAGGCGCGGAAAGTGGTGGTCAGCATGGATGGCGACCGCATGCGATATGAAGTGGAGACGACCGCCGGAGACCACCTGGTCAGTATCTACAGGAAGCAGGGCGGGCAGGTGGTGGGCCTCATGCTGCGGCCTGAACACAAGCGCTATGTGCGCGTGCCGATGGAGGGCACGTCCATCCAACGCATCCTCGACCTTGCCCCCGGCGACGACTTTCCCTGCGCGCCGGAGGCGCGGTGCACAAGGATCGGTCGGGACCGGATTCTCGGTTACGAAGTCACCGGTTGGCGCGAGAGCGGGCCGGACGGCACGGTGACCCTGTGGTACAGCCCTGCACTCGGCTATGCGCTCAGGACCGACAGCGAGGGCGAGGTGCTCGAGGCCGTGCGCGTCATCGACAAGGCCCCACCCGCCGACCGTTTCGAGATCCCGGCCGGCTGGACCGAATACGATCCCATGCGCTCGGCGCCTGGTGGCTGGGGGATGCCGGGGGCATCGGCGTCTCCCACCGAGGCGCCGGCGCCGCCGGATGCAGGTGACACCGGTGGCTTCGTGGAAGAGGTGGCCGATGATGCGATCGACACGGCGAAACAGGAGGCCAGGCAGGGGATTCGGGATGCGATCCGCGGCCTGTTCGGTCGGTGATCCTGCACCTCACGGCTGTCTCGGGCCGGAGAAGGGGCAACCGGGTTCCACGCACCATGCCGGCGGGCGGTTATCGGCCCGCCGGCTGGTAGTAGACGTCGATGCGGGTCTTCAGGCCCGTCAAATGCTGCTCGTCCGGCGAGCTGCCGTCGGTGTCGCTCACGACCACGGTGGGCACGCTGGGCGCGCCCATGTTCTGCTGGTCCTTCCGGCCTTTCCAGAAGACGTCGAACATGCCGTACTCCTTGGCGTGGTGCCAGTCCTTGAGCTGCGTTTTGTAGAAGGCGGCGACCTTCTCCGGGGGGTCGGTGGAGACCAGGCTCACATGAGGCAGGATCTCGCGTCGCTGGCCGCCGTATTCGGCCCATGAGCCCCCGCCGGCGGATACGATCTTCGCGCCGGGATAGGGCGGGGCCTCTACGGCGTCCTTGTCCGGGATGTGGTCTTTTGCCGTCTCGGCGATGTCTTTCGCGAGGCCGCCGCCGGTGGGCAGGGCGGTGGGGGCGTAGGGTTCGGCCGAGGCCAGGTTCCAGGCAAGGCATGCAATGGCGATCAGGAGCAGGTGTGTCATGGTGGATCTCCCCAGGCAGGTGGTTGAGGATACGCTGATCGACTGGCTGCGGCGGCGCATCGCTGCGTTGCGCGGTGCTCGGATACTCGCCTATCTGGTTGATATGTACTCCGGGCATCCTGCCCTCCGCCCTTTGGGCCGGCCTGACGGCCGTTCCAATCCGCTCCCGGCGGATTGGTCTCGTATCCTGCGCGCCGTGCGCCTTGCGCTGCATCCGCCTCGCGCATTGAATCAGCATCTCCTTGAGCGTCGGAAACGCCGGTTTGTCTTCACGGTCGGACAGTGGCCTCTGGATCCCGCACGGAACCCTGGACGGAATGTAGCGGGGTCTTACCGGTTGTCAAGCCGGCAGACTCGGCTGGATATTCATGCGATTGCTCTGCAATCGCGTTGATACGGGGTATCGTTTTATTGTTGTTTTTTCTTGTGGATGGGACGCTTCCCCGTCCACTCCAACACCAATTCGTGGAGGTCTTGCCATGAGCCATTTCATCCCCACCACGCTGGTCGTCACCGCGCTCTTGTTCTGCTCGCAGGGTGCCCGTGCCGAGGCGTCGGCCCAGACGGGTTCGACGGAGGGCGGCGAGACGGCCTGCGAAACGCTGAAATCGGAGGTCGCACGGGTGTGCAGGGACCGCCTGACACGCGGGTTCACGAAGGTGAATTGCCGCAGCGTGGTCAAGGCCTACCTCGAAATCGCACAAAAACGGGCGCAAGGGGCCGGCGGTCAGGAGGCGAGCTGCCAGGGCTGGGTGGAGCAGATCCGGCGGGGATACGCGCGCGGCGATGCCCTGCATCCGGAGTCCGAGGCGCCGCAGGCCTGCAAGGCGCTTGCCACGAAGCTCGATGAGAAATGTATCCAAACGATGGACTCGGGGCGTCTTTCGCTCGCATGCGACATGGCGCTTACGACCGTCTCCGGGGGGCCGCGCTCCGGAACGGTCGAGCGCGGCCTCGAACAGCGTTGTGTTACGGCTGCTCGGTTTCTGAAGTAACGCACGTGGTCTGGGGGCTCAGCCGCCGGTCACCGTTTCGATCATTTGTGCGAGCCGGGCCAGTCCATCCTGGATGTCGCCGGTCAAGTGAACGCCCAGGGCACGGCGGCCGCGCTGGCACAGCACGTTGAAGTCGCCGAAGGCCTGGGCCTTTTCCACCACGCCGAAGCTGTAGCGTCGGCCGGGCACGGGCAGGTCTTCGGGTGGCTCTGCGGTGATCTGGAGAAACACGCCGGTGTTGGGTCCCCCCTTGTAGGCCTGTCCCGTGGAGTGCAGGAAGCGCGGTCCATAGCCCAGGCAGGTGGCCACTCGGTAACCGTCGAGCACGGCCTCTCGGATGCGCTGCAGCAGCGGGTCGATCTCCGGATCCAGTCGGTTGAGATAGGCCAGCAGCGCGAAGTAGTCCCCCGGGCCGATGCGTTCCAGGTGGGTCTTGAGCAGGCCTTCAGCCGACTGCCAGGTGGCAGCCTCACGCAAGGCCTGCGCCTGGTTCTCGAGGGTGTAGAGGCGTAGCGCGCCTTCTTCCAGGAGTGCGGGCGGCTCGGGCAGGCTGCCCGTCTCCTCGTAGGCGGCGGTGAGCCTGCGCGTCTCGACCTTGCTGGCCTCCACGTCCGGCTGATCGAAAGGATTGATCTCCAGAATGGAGCCGGCCACGGCCGTGGCGACCTCCCAGCGGTACATCTCGGCACCCACGTCCAGCGGCGTGTCCACCGTGATCTGCACCACGGGGTGGCCGTCGGCACGGAGCCGGTCCACGGCTCGGTCCTGTTCAGGGTCGGCACCGGTGGCGAGCCGCAGATACACGAACAGCCGGTCCGCACTGTAGTGCTCGGGCGGCTGCAGTGGCTCGCCGTCCACGGGGATGATCGCCTTGCCCTGCTTGCCGGTGGACTCGGCCAGGAGCTGCTCCAGCCATGCCCCGAGGGGCGCAATGCCCGGTGAGGCCACGAGAGTGAGTTTGTCACGCCCGGCAGCGGCCGCCTCGCCCAGGACGACGCCCAGGAGCACGCCGGGGTTCTCGCGCGGCGGCACACAGGCCGCACAGGCCTCCACCATCTCCCCGGCACGGTCCAGGAGCCGTTCTACGTCGGCACCGATGAGCGCAGCGGGCACGAGACCGAAGGCGGACAGGGCCGAGAACCGGCCACCGATGCCGGGTTTACCGTAGAAGGTCTTGCGGAAGCCGCGTTCGCGGGCGACCTGTTCCAGGTGGGAGCCCGGGTCGGTGATGACCCCGAAATGGGCCGCTGCGGTCTTTTCCCCGAGCCGCTCGACCGCCCGGGTCCAGAAGTACTCCATCAGGATGTTGGGTTCGAGGGTGGAGCCGGACTTGCTCGCCACCACGAAGGCGGTGCGCTCCAGGTCGATGGCCTGGGCCACGGTGCGGATCTGGGCCGGATCCGTGGAATCCAACACGTGCAGCCGCGGATGGTCGGGCGCCCGTTCCAGCACCCGGCTGAAGACCTCTGGGGCCATGCTGGAGCCCCCCATGCCCATGAGTACGGCGTCGCGAAAGAAGCCGCCCTCGGTCATGTGCGAGAGCCGCCGCAGGTCCGACAGTTCCTCCATCTGCTCGCAGGCGATGTCCAGCCAGTCCATCCAGCGCGGCTCGTCGTCGCCGGTCCACAGGCTGGCGTCGCGATTCCACAGCCGCTGTACCTTGTTCCGCAGGGTCCAGTCCTCGAGGGAGGCCTCCACCCGGCTGGCCAGCGGCTCGGGAATGTGGAGTTCGGGCAGGAAGCGGCTCTGATCCAGTGCCGTTTCTCGCGCGGCCTCCACGGCGGCCAGGAGCTTGTCGAAGGCTTGGACGAACTTTTCCACCCCCTCTTGGAGCAGTCGGTCGGTCACTTCCTGCAGCCGGATGCCGTGCCGCTCCAGCGCCGCCAGGTCGCGTTCGGCCTGTTCCACCCCTTCGAGCAGCGTGACGCGCGCCCGGCCGTGGTCACGGAAGGCGGAGAGTGTGGCGGGCGGCATGGTGTTGACCGTCTCCGGTCCGATGAGCTCCTCCACGTACTTGACGTCACTGTAGCGCGGGTTCTTGGTGCTGGTGCTGGCCCAAAGAAGCCGCTGGACCCGGGCGCCCTGCGCGGCGAGCCGGTTCCAGCGCTCACCCACGAACAGCTCCCGGTAGCGCTGATAGGCGAGTTTGGCGTTGGCGACCGCCGCCTTGCCGAGCAGCCCTTCCAGCTCGGCTCGCACGGCGGGATCGCCGCTCTGTTCCAGGCGTTCCTCCAGCAGCGTATCCACGGCCGTGTCCACCCGGCTGACGAAGAAGCTGGCCACGCTGGCCAGTTCCCGCAGGTCGCCGCCGGCCTCCAGACGGCGTTCCAGTCCCCGCATGTAGGCCTCCACCACTCGCTCGTAGACCGGAATCGAGAACAACAGGGTCACATTGACGTTGATCCCTTCGGCCAGGAGCTGCTCGATGGCGGGCAGTCCCTGTTCAGTGGCGGGCACCTTGATCATCAGGTTGGGCCGATGGATCTCGCGCCAGATGCGCCGGGCCTCTTCGATGGTGCCATCGGTGTCGTAGGCCAGGCCGGGATCCACCTCGATGCTGACGAAACCGTCCGCGCCACGCGTCGACCGGTGAACCGGTGCCAGCAGGTCGCATGCAGTACGCACATCGTCGAAGGCCAGCCGCTCGTAGAGGGTCTTGTCGTCCAGCGTGTAGTCCGCAGCCAGCTCGGAGATCTGATCGGCGTAGTCGCTGCTGCCTGCGATGGCCTTGTGGAAGATGGCGGGATTGGACGTCATGCCCGAGATCCCGTCGTCGTCGATCAGCCGGTTCATCTCGCCGCTGCGCAGTAGGTTGCGACGAATGTAGTCCAGCCACACCGACTGGCCCAGTTTCTCGAGTTCGTGCAATGGATTCATTGGGTCTACCAGGATGCTGTGTTTTCGGTCGATGAGAACGCCGCCCATGTGTGTCTCGGGTTTCGGCAGGAGCTGGCGGGGGGTCTCCAGGCGCGTCCGCGGGTGGTACCGGGTGGCCGCGGCTCGCCTCTCAAATGATACGCGCTGCGAGGCTGCTGCCGATACCGCGCGCAGACCCGCACGTGACAGGCCGCGAATCTGAAGCCCAGGTGACGGGGGCGCCGGAGGCGGGTATAGAATCGCTTCCATGGATCCTGGCCCTGCCGCCGAGTTGCAAGCCATACCGTTCGTGCCGGGCAGGGCCCGGGGAAGACTCCACACGGAGCCGGCGCGGGCCGCCGGCGGCGGGGTGCTCCTGGCGCGGCATGAGGACCTGCACCGCCTGCATGGGCGTCCCGCCGGACTCATCGTCACGCGTCCGGCCCCCTTCTCGCACATCATGATCGGTGTGCTCGCCGCCGGCATTCCCACGGTGCTGTGCACCGAGTGCGGGGATCTGCGGGCAGGCCAGTGCGTGGAGATCGACGGTGCATCCGGGCGGGTCCGCTTCCTGCACGCACCCTGTGCGTCGGTGCAGGAGGCTGCCAGCGGTCCGCCTGCGGCACCGCGGCCCTTGTACACGAACGACGGCACGCCGGTGGAGCTGCGTGCCAGCGTGCGCAGCGCCGCCCAGGCCCGCCGGGCCGTGGCCCGGGGGGCCGCGGCCATCGGGCTGGTGCGCTCAGAGTTCCTGCTTGGTACCACCCGGACGCCACCGGCACGATGCGAGGACTGGCTGCGGCCGTTGCGCGCGCTGTGTGGGGCGGCCGCACCGGTGGAGGTCTGGGTGCGGCTGCTGGACGTGGCCGCAGACAAACGCCCGCCCTGGATGCAAGGGCTGGACGCGGGTGGCGGGCCATTGGGACTGCAGGGGGTGCGCCTGTTCGAACAGGCCGCGGTGCGCCAGGTGGTGGACGCCCAACTCCAGGCCCTGCGCTTGCTGGCGGACGAGTACCGGA
>JALVEU010000095.1 GCA_027030565.1 Gammaproteobacteria bacterium
CACAAATCACCCTGCCCCGGCCCCAGCAACCGCGGGTCTATCTGCGCACGCGCACGATCGACGCCGACGGTTATCCCGGCCCCTACAGCCCCACACAGTTCCTTGACAAGCCACGCTGGCCGGGCTGGCCGGTGCTCGGCTTCGCCCTCGTCGTACTGCTGCTGGCGCTTTGATCACCCCGCGTGCCAAAGCACCGACCGGGCCTGCCACTCGAGCCACACGCAAGGGGATCACAGCGAACCGCCCGCGGTGCCACAGGTTCTGTGAAGCGGCTCCCAGGCTGACACCGGTGTGGGCCTCCCCCCTGGTGCCGGTCCGGGGTTGCGGCATATGGTAGACCCATGCGTGCAGCGATGGGTGGAAAAGGGCCATGAGTCGGGGCGAACGCGCGTTGCTCGCAGCCGTGGTCCTGGCTGCGACACTGGGTCTGGCTTGGACCGGACTTTTGCGCGACGCCGACAATCTGTTCTACGACCTGCACCAGCGCCACTGGCGGCACACCGCGGCCCACGACATCGTGCTCGTAAAGATCGACGACAAGGCCATCGATGCCCTGGGTCCCTGGCCCTGGCCCAGGAGCACGCACGCACGTCTGATCGACCGACTCTCGGAATGGGGGGCCGCTGCGGTGGCCTTCGATGTCCTGTTTGCCGGCCCCGACCCCCGGGGCATCGGGGAGGACGCCACGCTGAGCGACGCCCTCCGGCGCTATGGACACGGTGTCCTGGCCGTGGCACCTGCGCCCGGTTCTACCGACGGCGCCCTCCAGGAGCTCCGCCCCCCACCGCTGCTGGCACGGGCTGCAGACCGGCTGGGCCACACCGATCTGGAGGTGGATCAAGACGGGCTGATCCGTTCCGTATACCTCCAAGCAGGGCTGGGGCGCCCCATGCTCGCCCAGCTCGCCCTGGCGCTGCTGGAGACTACCGGGTCGGCCCCGGATGCCGTACCCGGCGAACGCCGGCCGCGCCCCCGCATTCCAGCGCCCGGGGCCTGGGTGCGCGACCACCGTATCCTCATCCCCTTCTCAGGCCCACCGGGCACCTACACCGGGTTTTCCTACATCGACGTACTCGACGGACGAGCACCACGCGAACGGTTCTCCGGGGCGCTGGTCCTCGTCGGCGTCACCGCGGTGGGACTGGCCAAGGAGCTCTCCACCCCGGTCTCCGACCGGCACCGGCTGATGTCCGGCATCGAGATCCATGCCAACATCGCCGACGCACTGCGCAGCGGGAGGACCCTCACCACGCTGCCCCGGCAGTGGACGTTGCTGTTGAGCCTGGGTCTGGTGGCCCTGGCCCTGCTGCTCAACGACACGCTTTCGGCACGCGGCGCCCTGCTCGCCACCCTGGCCTGCGGGCTGGGAACGCTGGCGCTGAGCGTTTTCTTGCTGCGCTGGCATGCTCTGTGGTTCCCACCGGCGGCCGCCTTCCTGGGGGTGTTCCTGCCCTATCCGCTCTGGACCTGGCGGCGCCTGGAAGGCGCCCGCCGTTCGCTGGCGGGCGAACGCAACCGACTCAAGGTGACCCTCGACTCGGTGGGGGACGGGGTCGTGGTCATCGGCCGGGACCAACAGATCCAGTTCATCAATCCGGTGGCCGAGATCCTCACCGGGATGTCGCTGGACGAGGCTCGGAACAGGCCCTGGGACGAGGTGGTCCATCTGGTGGACACATCACCCCATCGCCGCGGCGTACATCCCATCCTGCGCTGCCTGCGCGAGCGCACCACCATTCCCCTCGGCGAGCAAACCAGCATCGTGGCGCGCGACGGCACACGGCGTGCCGTGCACGCCCTGGTCACACCGCTGCGCGACGGGGACAAGGCTCCGCGCGGGTGCGTGCTCACCCTGACCGACGTCACCGAACTCCGGCACCTAGCGGACCAGATGGGCCACCAGGCCACGCACGACGACCTCACTGGCCTACCCAACCGTACGCTCCTGCGTGATCGCCTGCAGAAGGCCATCGAGCGCGCGCGGCGTGCAGACACGCTGGTTGCAGTGCTGTTCCTCGATCTGGACGATTTCAAACGCGTCAACGATGCCCTCGGCCACTCGGTGGGGGACACGCTGCTCCTGCAAGCGGCCGACCGGCTGCGCATGCGCTGCCGCCGGCAGGACACCCTGGCGCGGCTCGGCGGCGACGAGTTCGTGCTCGTCCTCGAAGGGCTTAGAGAGGCCGAGCAGGCGGGTACCGTGGCGCGCCAGTTGCTCGATGCGCTGCGCAGGCCCATGCAGATCGGTACCCACGAGTTCCTGGTCACCGGCAGTGTGGGCATCGCCCTGTATCCGAAGGATGCCCGCGACGTGGAATCCTTGCTGCGGCTGGCCGACGCGGCCATGTATCAGGCCAAGGAGGCGGGACGCAACACCTTTCGGTACGCCTCCGAGGACCTGGACACACGCGCCCTGGAGCGTCTTTCGCTGGAGGCCGAGCTGCGGGGCGCCCTTTCCGACGGCCAGCTCCACCTGTACTACCAGCCCGTGGTGGAGCTGGAGACCGGACGCGTCATCTCCGCCGAGGCCCTGATGCGCTGGGAGCACCCGCGCTACGGACTCCTGCCACCGGCCCGCTTCGTGGGGCTCGCCGAGGAGACGGGCCTGATTACGACGCTCGGGCATTGGGCCTTGCGCGAAAGTTGCCGCCAACTGCGCGACTGGGATACCAAATCCTTGCCGTTGCCCCGGGTGGCGCTCAACATCTCACCCTGCCAATTCAGCGGGCCGGGGCTCGCCGATGCGGTGCACAGCGCCCTGAACGAGTCCGCCCTGCATGCCGATCGCCTGGAACTCGAGCTCACCGAGAGCATGGTCATGAATGACGTCTCGCGGGCGTTGGCCGTGATCGGGGAGCTCAAGGCCCTGGGCGTCCATTTGGCCATCGACGACTTCGGGACCGGCTACTCTTCTCTCAGCTACCTCAAGCAGTTTCCCCTGGACCATCTCAAGATCGATCGCTCCTTCGTAACCGACCTGGACGCCGATCCCGAGAGTCAGGCCATCGTCGAGGCGATCATCGCCATGGCGCATGGCCTGGGGATGCGGGTGATCGCCGAAGGAGTGGAGAGCTGGGAGCAGTTCCTGTTTCTCAAGCAGGTGGGCTGCGACGCCGCCCAGGGATATCTCATCGGCTCGCCGGTCCGTTCCGAGGAGTTCGAGGCAGTGTGGCACGAAGGCTTTGCCCTGCCCGCCTAGCCGACGCTCAAAAGGTCCACCGGATCTGGCCGTAGACGCTGCGCGGCACCTCCACGGGCACGGGATACACGCCGGCGATGAATTCCGGATGCTGCGCGTGCAGCAGATTCTGCCCCACTACGGACAGCTCCAGGTTCGGGCGCGGGCGCCACGCCAGGCGCGCATCCAGCTCCCAGGTGCCGCCAATGGGGTAATCGAAGAACCGCGGATCCGTGGTGGCGAAACGCTCCAGCCGCCCGTCGTAACGCAGCCAAAGGTCCAGGTCCACGTCCCGAGGCAGATCCATCGAGGAGCGCAGGGAGACCCGGTGACGGGGATTCATCCCCTCGGTCAACTCGTCGCCAAGGCCGGCGGAGGAGTGGTCCTCCAGATCCATCTGGAGGAAGGTGTAGGCAAGCTGCAGGCGCCACCGATCCAGAGGACGCCAGTCCACGTAGGCCTCTGCCCCATAGCTGAAACCATCCATGTCGTTGGCCATCTCGGTCCGGTTCAGGATCAGCGGTGGCGGGCCGGGGTCGAACAAACGCTGGCGGTCCGCAGCCACGCGCAGGCCCGCGTAATCGTTGTAAAAGGCGGCCAGATCGAACGAGATCCGCTCGCCCAGTCGCATCCGATAGCCCAGTTCATAGGCCACCACGGACTCCGCCCCGAAGCGCTCCGTGCCCGAGACGGTGGTGACCACCCCCGGGGTCCCGGGCCCCAAGGCGCCCGGCGGCAGGACGTGCCCCACGATGGTCAGGTCACGTTCCACGCGCGTCGGGGTGCGCACCGCACGCGATATCGCGCCCCACAGGGTGTGATGCGGTGCCGGCTTCCAGAGCACCCGCGCGTTGGGTTGCACCTCGAAGCCGGAGTACTCGTTGTGCTCAAGCTTGGTGCCCAGCGTCAAGCGCAGCCGCTCGGGCAGTAGGGTGACGTCGTCCTGGACGAAGCCACTGTAACGATGGGCATCCCGCGTCGGTCGCTCCACGAACAGAACCCCTTCACGTCCAGAGGCATCATCGTGTGTGTAACGGTATCCGAGTCCCCACACCACGGCATGGCGCTCGGCAAAGGTGAACCGGTGCTGGAAATCCACATCGAGCGTGTCCAGCGTGTCGTGGAACAGGGGCTCGTCGCGCTCCACGCGATCGTAGTAGAGCTGCAGCTCCAGGCCCGAGGTCTCCGAAAGGGTGCGCGCCCAACGTGCCAGCACGTTGCCGCCGTTGAGGTCCGCGTCCTCAGCGGTGGGCATCGCCTGCCTGGGCGTGGCACGGGGCACCACGGGGAGGTTGATCACTTGGCCGGCGCGCCCGTCGTAGAGGTCACCCTGGAGGGTCAGGTGGTCCTGCGTCGATGGCACATAGTCCACCCGAAATCCGCCGCGCGCCATGCGCCAGTCGTCCGGGGTATCCTCCCCCTGTGGGTCCACGAACCCGCTGCGCTCGAAATACTTGGCGTAGACTCGCGCATGCGCATGCTCGCCCAGCGCGGCCCCGTAACGCAGGGTGGCAAACCCCTTCTCCAGGGTGCCGGTGCCTGCCTTGGCGAGACCGCCCTGCGTCTCGGCCGCGTCCTTGGTGATGATGTTGATGATCCCGTTGACCGCATTGGAGCCCCACAGCGAGGCGCCGGGCCCGCGGATCACCTCGATGCGTTCGATGTCGTCGAGCACGGTGTCCTGCGTGTCCCAGAAGACCCCGGAGAATAGAGGGTTGTACAGTGTGCGGCCGTCCATCAACACCAGGAGCTTGTTGGCGAACTGGCCGTTGAAGCCACGTGCACTGATGGCCCATTTGCTCGAATCGATGCGGGCCACGTGCAGACCCGGCACCAGCCGCAGGGCCTCCGGAATACTGGTCACTCCGGCACGCCGGATGTCGTCGGCCGTGATCACGAATACGGCAGCGGCCGACTCTGAAAGGGCCTGAGGCTTACGGGCCACCGAGGTTACCTGGATGTTCAGGAGTTCTTCCAGGCTGAGTTCGGACAGGCCCGTGACGTCCTGCATGCCGGCGACCAGGCTGCCTTGGCACAGACCCGCCAGCCCGAGGCACAGCCCGGCCAGGCGCCGACGCAAACGGTGTGGCGCGCCACTACGGGGCTTGTTCATCGACCGGCTCCGGGGCGTCCCTGCAGCGGTACGGGACGAGGCGTTCTCGGACTGCCTACTGGCATGGGCGAGGTGGGGCTCCAATCCATGGTTGCACCCGCAGGCTAGAAAGCCGTAGGGCCTGCGTCAACGCCGTGCGCGCCCCGGCCGGCCGGAGTGTCTGCAGTCCCGGACGAAAGGTGGGCCCACCGCGCCGGCCGCCATTCCTGCAGCAGGGCGGTGAACGCCGATGCCGGCATGGGTCTGCCCAGGAGGTAGCCCTGGACGCGGTCGCACCCGGCCCGGGCGAGGAATTCGAGTTGCCCGACGGTCTCCACACCTTCGGCCACGATGTGCAGTCCCATACTGTGACCCAGGGCGATGATGGCCGAGACGATGGCGGTATCGTCCTCCTGCTGCTGCTCCAGGCCGCGCACAAAGCTGCGATCGATCTTCACCGTGTCGATGGGCAGGCGCTTCAGATAGCTCAGGGAGGAGTAGCCGGTCCCGAAGTCGTCCACCGAGAAGGTGATCCCCAGCTTGCGCAGTTCCAGCAGCGTGCCGATGTTGTGCTCCACGTCGCGCATCATGGTCGTCTCGGTGATCTCGAGCTCCAGCAGGCTGGGGTCCAACCCGGTTTCCTGGAGGGTGTCCCGTACCCTCTCCACCAAGTCCGGCGATTCGAGCTGGAGGCTGCTCAGGTTCACGCACACGCGCACGGGCGCGGCCCCCGGCCGTTGCCAGGCCAGCGCTTGGGTGCAGGCCGCACGCAGCACCCAGTGGCCTATGGGCAGAATCAAGCTCGACTCCTCTGCTGCCGGAATGAACTCGGCGGGCGAGACCTGGCCCAGGGTAGGGCTATGCCAACGCAGCAGGGCCTCGGCGGCCACCACACGTCCGCCGCGCACATCCACCAATGGCTGGAAGTGCACTTCGAATTCGTCGTTTTCCACCGCCTTGCGCAGTTCGGTTTCCAGCGTGAGGCGATAGAGCGCCTTGGCATTCATGGTCTCGGAATAGAACTGATAGGCGTTCTTCCCCCGTTTCTTGACGTGATACATGGCGGTGTCGGCGTTCTTCAGCAGCTCCTCCACCGAATCGCCGTCGCCGGGAAAGGTGGCGATCCCAATGCTGGCCGTCATGGAGACCTCACGCCCTTCGAGCGTGAGGGGACGAGACACCTCTCCGAGGATGCGTCGCGCCACGCGCCCCGCATCCTCGGGTTTGTCCAGGTCGGTGATCAGCACGGTGAACTCGTCTCCGCCCAGGCGCGCGAGCTCCACACCGCTGGCCACCCGACCCACGGCATCAGCGCGGCGCACGGATTCCTTCAGGCGCTTGGCCACCGTCTTGACCAGTGCATCCCCGGCCGAATGGCCGAGGCCATCGTTGATCCGCTTGAAGTTGTCCAGGTCGATGCACAGCACGGACAGATGTCGGCCGTGGCGCCGCGCGGCGTGGATCGCTCGACCCAGCAGCTCGTTGAACAGGGCGCGATTGGGCAGGCCGGTCAGCGTGTCGTAGTAGGCCAGGCGGCGGATCTTGGCCTCGGCCTGGTGGCGCTTGGTCACGTCCTGGACGGTGCCCGTCACCGAACCGTCCGGCCGCTCCCCAGGGGCGCGCGCCTCGACCCGAAATTGGACGATACGCCGTTTCCCCGTGGGGGCCTTCAACCGGCACTCCAGATCGAGTGCGCCCCCCTCTTCGGCGGTCCTGCGCAGCGCCCGGCGCAGCTCCTCGCCCTGTTCGGGTAGGACGTGGCTCAGGAGCTCGTTCAGGTTCGCAGGATCCGTTCCGGCCTCCAGGCCCAACACCACACAGGCCTCGGCCGAACAGTCCACGGCGTCGGAAAGCGGGTCCCAGCTCCAGTATCCCAGACGTGCGATCCGCTGCGCCTGTGCGAGGCGTGCCTGGCTCTGCTTCAACTGACAGAGGATCGTCGAGGAGCGGATGATGTAGCGGATCCGGTGAGCGAGCAGCGTCCAGTTGATGGGCTTGGAGGAGAAGTCCGTGGCACCGGCCTCGTAGGCCCGCTCGATGGACTCAAAATCGTCCATTCCAGTGATCATGACCACCGGCACATCGGCCCCACCCGGCAGGGCCCGGATCCGCCGGCACGTCTCGAATCCGTCCATCCCTGGCAAATCCACGTCCAGCAGAACGATATCGGGGCGCAGGCGTTCGAACTCGACCACGCCCCGCTCACCGTCGGCTGCGACCTCCACCATCAGGCCCTGGCCGGGCAGCACACCTTGCGCCAACAACCGCACGGTGGGATCGTCATCGACCATCAGCACGGTGTTCGGAATCGTCTCGTCCCTGTTCATGCCTCAATGCTCCTTTCACTGCCATCCAGCTCGATCAAGTCCTCCAGCGCTGTGAGTACGCGCCCGTGCTCGGACTCGATGGCCAGGACGAGCTCGCGTGTCTGCTGTGAGATCCCCAGTCGGCTCGAAACCTCCAGCTCTCGGCACAACCGCGAGAGCCGCTCTGCCCCCACGTTCGCGCTGCCCGACTTGAGGGCATGGGCGGCACGGCGCACACGCTCCGGATCCCCCTGATCGAGACCGGCACGTAGGCTGTCCAGCAGTTCACGGGCACTCTCCCGGTAGACCTCCACGAGTTGCTGGACCAACGGCCCGCCATCTTTTCCACCCAGGGCGGCGAGTTGGGCAATCGTCTCCTCGTTCACTGCATCGGTGCCATCGGTCCCGGAAGCAGCCTCCCGCGGGGCGTCGTCTGCACGATGCCCGTTCAGCCAGCGTTCGAGCATCCGACGCAGTTCATCCAGCTTGAACGGCTTGCCCAGAAAGTCGTCCATACCCGCGAGCAGACAGCGCTCGCGATAGCCTTCCGTGGCGTTCGCGGTCAGCGCGACGATGGGCATGCCCGCGGTATGCGGCAGCCGGCGGATGAGCCGGGTGGCCTCGAAGCCATCCATGCCGGGCATCAGGCAGTCCATCAGCACCAGGTCGAAGCGGCGCTCCCGCACGGCCTCGAGGGCCTCGCACCCGTTCTCAGCCAGGTGCACGACACATCCGAACTTGCGCAGCATGGTGGTGGCCACGTACTGGTTGATGGGGTTGTCCTCCACCAACAGCACATCTGCGCTGAACTGCATGGAACCGGCCGGTTCCCGCTGACCGGCGGGCTCTGGCATGACAGGCGTGCCGAGCCCCAGTGCCTCGGCCACACACGCCCGCAGGCGTGCCTCGCGCACAGGGCGTGTCGCCACGCAGGCCAGGCCGAGCTCCGCATCGTCCTGCGTGGTCCGCCACTGGGACGCGCACAACAGGATCACGGGCGTGGTACGCAGCTGCTCCCGATCGTGAACGCGCAGCTTGCGCACCAGCGCGACACCGCCGTCCTCGGGCATACCTTGATCCACCAGGAGGAGCTCGAAGGGCCGGCCCGCACGGCATGCCCGCTCCATGCGGTCCAACGCCGCCGTTGCATCAGCGACGGTCTCCACGTGCAAGCCCCAGGCCTCGCCCTGGCGCCGGAGGATGGTGCGGTTGGTCTCCCTGTCGTCGACCACCAACACCCGGCGGCCGCGAAACCCTTCCGGTGGCGACGGCGGGTCCGCAGCCTCACCCGTGCGGGCCAGTGGCAACACCACCCAGAACCGGGAGCCCTTGCCCGGCTCACTCTCCACACCGATGCGGCCCCCCATCAGCTCCACCAGCTGCTTGGCGATGGCCAGCCCGAGCCCGGTTCCGCCGAAGCGCCGCGTGGTGGAGCCGTCGGCCTGGGTGAAGGCCTCGAAGACATGATCCTGCAGCCGGGGATCGAGTCCGATCCCGGTATCCTCCACCTGGATGCGCACCCGCATGCATTCGCTGTCCCAATGCTCCGCATCCACCCACACCACCACTTGGCCTTGCTCGGTGAACTTGACGGCATTGCTGACCAAGTTGGTAAAGATCTGGCGGATGCGGGCCGGGTCGCCGCGCATCCGCGCGGGCACCCGAGCATCCACGTAGGAGACCAGCTCGATCCCCTTGGCGTGCGCCCGTCCAGCGAACAACTCCAGGGTCTCCTCCACAAGATCACGCAGGTCGAAGTCCACCCGCTCGAGCTCCAGCCGCCCCGACTCGACCTTGGCGAAGTTCAGGATGTCGTCGATGAGATCGAGCAGAGACTCCGCCGAGCGCTCGATGGTCTGCGTGAACTCCCGCTGACGGCGCTCCAACGCGGTGTCCAAGAGCAGGTCGGCCATGCCGAGAATGCCGTTCATGGGCGTGCGGATCTCGTGGCTCATGCGGGCCAGAAACTCGCTCTTGGCCTGGTTGGCGGCCTCCGCAGCCTCGCGGGCCCGGTTGGCCTCGGCGATGGCCGCCTTGAGATCGGCATTGGCCTGGGAGAGCTCCGCGGTGCGCGCCTCCACCTGCCGGGCCAGGTCCTCGCGGTGGCGAGCGAGTCGCTGCTCGCGCTGTTGGATCTGCACCAGCATTTCGTTGAAACCCTCGATGAGCGCGCCGATCTCGTCATTGGAGCCGGGCTGCGCGCGCAGACCGTAGTCCTTCTCTTCGGATACTCGCCGCATGGTCTGCACCAGCTGCTGAATCGGTCCGGAGATGTGACGCTGCAGACGTGAGGCGAGTATGAACGCCACAGCCGTGGCACCGAGCATGATGAGCACGACCAGCGGCAGGTACCAGCGTAGCTGTGTGTAGAGCCCGGCCATACTGGCACGGAGGTAGATCCACCCGATCTGCTCCCCATCGAGCATCACCGGAGAGACCAACCCGAGCATCCCCCGCTCCCGGTGATAGAACCGGCCGTGCATGTCCACCGGTGTCCAGCCGGTGGTGTCCGGATGCAGTTCCATACCCGCCTCCACCTTGCGGCCGGCCCGGCGAAAGGCGGCGAACAGGCGGCCGTCGGGACCATAGAGATAGACGGAGTCGATGGCCGGCTCGGCCTCCATGGCGCTGATCAGGCGCAGAGCGGTGTCCTCGTCATCGAAGCTCAGCGCAGCCGTCACGTTGGTGCCCATGACGTCGGCCAGCACTGCGAGGTGTTCGAGGAGACTGCGGCGAAAGGTCACCACCTCCATCATCACGTAGAGCATGGAGGCGAGCAGCAGGGCCACGCCCGTGGTCACGACAACGATGAGGCGCAGCTTGCCGGCGACCGAGAGGCGACCCATCACGGACATGACACGGCCCTCATCCTTCCTCCCGCACGATGGTCGCCAGGCCCAGGACCTGGGCACTGATCTCCAGCCCCGCCCGGCGCGCCGCGTCCACGTTCACTTTCAGGCGTACACGGCCACCGGACTGGTAGAGCTCGACGATTCCGCCCGCCTTGGCAAAGCCCGGTGTGTCGCTCACCGTGAGGATGGGGTGGGAAGCGATGCGGGGCAGCAGTGCGTGAAACCGCGAACGCCCCCGTTGAGAAACGAACAGGATTTCGCAGTCGGTCAGGAACGACCCCGAACGCTCCAGGCGGTGGACCGTGACCGGCCGCTGGTGCAGCTTGCGACCCTCGACCTCCAGGAGCGCCCGGCCCACGGGCGAATCGCCCAGGATGCAGATCTCGAAGCCGGAAAGCTCGGCCTCCCCGTCCTCGCCGGGCCAGCGCACGAAGGCGCCCAACTTGTAAACGATCGCCGCCTTGACGCGGCTCTCCAAAGGCGGTTCATCGGCCGCCCGCGCCGGGCTGCACCCGAGGATCACGAGCCACAAACCAACCCAGACCACGGTAGCCCACCGCCGGCACACACCGGCCCTCCGCCCGGGCGCGGGTCTAGCCGCGCTGTGGATCATGCCGGCTGCCCCGCAAGCGGCCCTGCAGGATCGCAATCTCCGAGGGCGCCACGGATCGGACTCCTGCACCGCAGCGCACGCTCGAAGCGGGGCCGGTGCAAGCCCCGTCATTGCGCAAGCATCCCGCGGCGACAGGGGAACGTCCGCTCCGCGCGCCGGCAGCGCGGCTTCCTATAACGCTGCAGCCAGTGCCTCCGCAGCCGCCCTGCTCGACCGGGGAATCAAATCCCTGCTGTTCCACACCACTCCCGTCCCTGCTTCCCTGGATTCGCACCGGGGCGTTGGGGGCCAGCGGCCACAGACGCCACCCCCGCGTGATCTCCATTCGTGCCCCTTATCCGCGCGACGTGGGCCGCGCACCTCGGCGGCTCACAGCAGAGGTCGCACGCCCGTCCCCATAGACGTTTCGCTGTTTGCGCACGAACCGGACCGTTCGAGCCTAGGGGACAGCAGCATGGAGGGTCAACGCGTGGCACGGCTTCCCCGGATCGGACCTGGGGCTTTTTGGACGAACGGCCGTCGGGTGCACGCGTGCCTTCATGCGTGCGACCCGCAGGACTGCACCGCCTGCACGCGATGGGCACCTGTGTTAGGATGGCGGCGCGATTCGCACTTCGGTCTGCGATTCCGAATCGCGGCACGCCTTTTTCACCCTGCCTCGATCCCCTTTTCCCGACGATCCCGCCTAAGACCGACCAGGGCGAACCCGGTAGGCCGGTTCAGGAGTTCAACCATGAGTTTCGATTCCTTGGGCCTCGCGCCCGGCCTGCTGCGTGCGATCGCCGACCAGGGTTATACCGAACCCACTCCCGTTCAAGCCCAGGCCATCCCGCAGGTGTTGGCCGGCAACGACCTGTTGGCCGGTGCCCAGACCGGTACCGGGAAGACGGCGGCCTTCACCCTGCCCCTTCTGCACCGGCTGCAGGCGGGCGGTGGGGAGGGGCGGCCCCCACGCGCCTTGATCCTCACCCCCACGCGCGAACTGGCGGCCCAACTGCTGGAGAGCACCCTGAGCTACGGACGTCACCTCTCCGTGCGGGCGACGGCAATCTTCGGCGGCGTGCGGATCCGTCCGCAGATCCAGTCGCTGCGCCGAGGCGTGGACCTCGTGGTGGCCACACCCGGGCGGCTCCTGGATCACATACGCCAGGGCCACGTGGATCTGTCTCGGATCGGAGTGCTGGTCCTGGACGAGGCCGACCGAATGCTCGACATGGGCTTCCTGCCCGATATTCGACGCATCCTGAAGGCGCTGCCCGAGCCCCGGCAGAATCTTCTGTTCTCGGCCACTTACAACGTGGAAATCCGGCGGCTCGCCGCCGCGCTGCTGCAAAACCCCACCCATGTGGAGATCGAACGCGAGTCTTCGGCCGCGAGCACTGTGCAGCAGATCGTCCACCCGGTGGACAGGGAGCGCAAAGCGGAGCTCCTATCTCGGTTGATCGGGGCTGGGAACTGGCGACAGGTCCTGGTATTCACGCGCACCAAGCGCGGCGTAGACAGGTTGACCCGGCAGCTCGAGCGCTGCGGCATCCGCGCCCGGGCGATTCACGGCGGGAAGAGCCAAGGGACGCGCACCCGCGCGCTCGCCGACTTCAAGAGGGGGCGTGTCCGCGTACTGGTGGCCACGGACATCGCCGCCCGAGGGCTGGACATCCGCCGGCTTCCCCACGTGGTGAATTTCGACCTGCCTCAGGCGCCCGAGGACTACGTGCATCGCATCGGCCGCACAGGCCGCGCCGGTGAGAGCGGAACGGCCATCTCCCTGGTGAGCCGAGCCGAGATCGGCATGCTGCGCAACATCGAGCACGTCATCGGTCGGCGCCTGGAAACCCGGCCCGTGCAGGGCTTCGAACCGCAGGCCCCGAATCGGCGCCCGGCTTCGCAGCCGCGCCGACCGGGAGGGCGACCTCGTGCGGCTCACCGCGATCCGGGCGCGCGTTGAGCCGCCGGATCGGGCTCAGGCGAACAACCGACGCCACCAGCGTCGCCTGCCGGCAGGTTTGGGCAAGGCGTCGGGTAGGTCCACGGGGGGGATCCTAGAGAGGATCCAGCCCGGCAGCGGTGGATTGTCGCTGTAGCCGCAGGACACCCCAAGATTGTTGGGATCGAAGATCTTCACGAAGCTGGGGGACTGCGGGTCGTCCACGTAGACGATCCCGCAGTAGTCCTCATCGTGCTCACGCCGCAGCAGCGCGTCCACCTCGGTGAGGAAGCGGTCCAGCGCCTCCGCACTCGCCGGTGCCTCAGGTGGCGTCTCGCCCACGGAGTACACGTACCAGCCTTCATCGGCCGAGCTCCGCACCCGCTCCCAGAGCGCATCCAATTGCGGCCAGCGCAGGATGCCGGTGAATCCACCCCGAAAGGCTTCCAGGAAGGTCTTGTCTGCCGTGACCGTTTCCTGCATCACGAATCCCTCTGTGACTTGCGTGTGTGCGTACGAACCCAGTCGTAGAGATCGTCGATCTCGCCCTGCAGCAGACGGGGATCCTCGTAGGCACTGGCCAGCAGGATGGCGCCCTGCAGCCGCGAAAGCAGGCGCAGGGCCATGGGACGGGCCTCCTCCGAGGTCCATCCCAGGGCCTCCAGCCGCACGGCAAGCCAGTCTGCCAACACGTCGAACAGCCCGACGGCCTGTGTGCGAACCTCGTCTGGGTGCTCCGCCTTGCGCAGCTCGTAGACCAGCGATCCCAGTGGACAACCATACTCCACATTGGTCACCGCCTCCTCGAGCGGCACCCGCAGCATGCGGCGAATCTGCTCCAGCGGGTCCGGGGCCGCGGCCTCGATCCGTTGCAGCGCCTCGCGCAGATACCCCTGCCAGCGTTCGATGACCGCGAGCAAGAGCTCGTCCTTGCTCTTGAAGTGGTAGTAGAAGTTTCCACGGGGGATGCCCGCTTCACGCGCGATGTCGCTGAACGAGGTGGCCTCGAAGCCCTGGCGGTGGAACAGGGAGCGGGCCGCTTCGACGATTCTCTCGCGACTGCTGACGCGCATGGATGTCACTTTCTGCGGGTTCATGGATGTCTGAGCCAAAGAAACAGCGCCAATCCGCACATCCCGGTCCGGGGACTGGCGCAAAGGGCCGGTAGCAACGCCCGCGCTCAGATGAACAGGCAGATGTCGGAGTCGCCGGCGAACTCGAAGAACGTCGCCGCCCCACCGTACTCCACGTTGTCGATGAACTCCGAGCGGTCCATGTCGAACAGATCTACCGTCATCTGACAGGCGATCAGCTTCACGTCCGCCTCCAGACACAGCTCCCGCAGATCCTCCAGGCTCGCCACGCCCTTGGCCGCCATCTTCTTCTTCATCATCGTGGTCATCATCGCC
>JALVEU010000096.1 GCA_027030565.1 Gammaproteobacteria bacterium
CAGGCCTGGTCTCAGCGCTTCTGGAATGGATGCGCGATACCTGGGCAGCTCCAAGAGATAGACGTCCATGTCGCGCACGGGGGACGTGAGCATGGAGATCCAGCGCAGTTCTTCCCTGAATCCCTCGAGCGGCGCCTCGGGAAAGACGCGCTTGATTTGGGTGAGCAGGCTGCGTGTGCGTCGCCAGGCCACCCGGTAGTCGTGCAGGAACTCCGGGTCCAGGTCCTCACGTACCCCGGGCTCGTTGCGTTCGACCACCTCCAGCAGCTGGAGCAGGATGCGTTTCATGGCCCAGTCGGTGCGCGCTCCAGGCTGCAGCCGCACCCGTGGCTTGCTGCTGTAATCCCCGGGGCTGCGTCCCCGAGCAGCCAGCGCCAGCAGGAGTGGGTCCTGGGAGACGGATCGCGCCAGGAATTCACGGCGCAGGTGATGGATGGCCTCGCGCAAGGGCCGGACGTAGCCCCGCAGGGGCAGGAGCTGGGCGAGACGTTGGAGGCTCGCGTCTTGTCCCGAACGTGCGGTTTCGTCCCGCAACTCCAGGCGCAGGACCGTCTTGTCCTCGTCGTCGCAGATGGCGAGTCGCGCCAGTCGCCCCTGGGCCTCGGCCACGGGCAGGAGCGCCCGCGGGCGGGTGACATCTTCCAGCCGGGCACGCAGGCCCGCCTGCACCAGCTCGGCGGGGAAGCGGGGTGGCTGCGCCACGGGGGCCTCGAACAACACCCGGCAACCGCCCGGTTCACGCAGGCGCAGGCGGCCGTCACCGCGGTCGCCCAGCCATTCCAGGATCCATCCCCTGCGCCACAACCGCCAGTCGAATGTGTCCAACCAGACGATGCGGTGGGGATGGCTCGGGGCCGCGTGGGCCCCGAGCCGTTGGGCCACCGCATGGACCCATTGGTCGAAGGGCATGCGCGGGTCCACCGCAAGGATGCAATTGTCGGGGTCCGAGACCGGCTGTGGAGGACCCATCGCCCGCTGCTAGCGGCTGCTCCCCTGCAGACCGCAGTCCGTGTCCTCAGGGTTTTTTCTTTTCATGGTGTCCCCCGAACTCGTAACGCATGGCCGACAGAAGCCTGTTGGCGAAGGCGTCCTCACCCCGGGACGAGAAGCGGCTGTACAGCGCGCAGGTGAGCACGGGGGCCGGCGTGCCGGTCTCGATGGCCGCCTGGCAGGTCCAGCGGCCCTCGCCGGAGTCGGAGACCCGCCCGGAGAAATCGGCGAGATCGGGTTGTCGGTACAAGGCTGCGGCGGTGAGGTCCAAGAGCCAGGAGGGGATCACGCTGCCCCGGCGCCACAGCTCGGCGATCTCCTTGATGTCGAAGTCGTACCGATAGGCCTCCGGATCGGCCAGGGGGGCGGTCTCGGCGTCCGCTTCGGGGCCGGCGCGGCCGACGTTGGCATGGCGCAGGAGGTTGAAACCCTCTGCGTAGGCCGCCATGAGGCCGTACTCGATGCCGTTGTGCACCATCTTGACGAAATGCCCCGCCCCGTGGGGACCGCAGTGCAGCCACCCCTCCTCGGCAGGCGTGGGTTCCCCCTCGCGCCCGCGGGTGCGGGCAATCGGGCCGAGGCCTGGGGCCAGCGCCCGGAACAGGGGGGTCATGGCAGCCACGACTTCGGGCTCGCCCCCGATCATGAGGCAGTACCCGCGCTCCAGGCCCCACACCCCACCGCTGGTGCCGCAGTCCAGGTAGTGCAGCCCGGCCTCGGCCAAGGCCCGGGCGCGGCGGATGTCGTCCTTGAAATAGGAGTTGCCGCCGTCGATGACCACGTCGCCTGGCTCGAGCAAAGGGACCAGTCTTTCAAGGAGGCTGTCCACCACAGCGGCCGGCACCATGAGCCAGCATCGCCTGGGCGGGTCCAGCCGCTGCACCCATTCCTCCAGGGTGTAGGCGCCCACGGCGCCCTCGGCCTCCAGCGCACGGACGGGATCGGGGCTGCGGTTGTGCACCACGCACTCGTGCCCCGCTCGCAGCCAGCGCCGCGCCATATTGGCCCCCATGCGCCCCAAACCCATCAGGCCGATCTGCATCTCCAGTCCCCCGGGGTGATGGCATGCCCGCATGCCGCTATCAACGGGCCCAGGGTACGTGCTCGGGCTGGGGGGCGCAACGGGCCGCGGGCGGAGGCTTGATCCGGGACAACCGGGGGATGGGCGGAACGGAAGGATCCTCGCAGACGGTTCTCCTGCGTGCCAGATCGGCCGGTCGTCTCAGTCCTCCGCGCTCATGAATCCCAGAAGGTGCAGGAGGCTGGTCAGGAGGTTGAAAACGGCCACGTACAGGGTCACGGTGGCCATGATGTAGTTGGTCTCACCGCCATGCACGATGTTGCTGGTCTCGTACAGGATCAACCCCGCCATGAGCAGGACGAACATGGCCGACACGGCCAGGGACAAGGCGGGCACCTCAAAGAACACGGCACCCAGGGCGGCCAGGAAGCCCACAAGGATTCCAGCCGCGAGGAAGCCGCCCATGAACGTGAGGTCCTTCCGCGTGACCAGGACGTAGGCGGACAGGGCGAGGAAGACCGTTGCCGTGCCCCCCATGGCCAAAGCCACGATTCGGGCACCATTGGGGAGGCTCAGGTAGGCGCTCAACAACGGTCCCAGGGTGTATCCCATGAAGCCGGTCAGCGCGAACACGAAGACCAGTCCCAGCGGACGGTTTCGAAGCCTCGCCGTGGCGAACAACAATCCGAAATAGCCCACCAGCGTGATCAGCAGGCCCGGATGGGGCAGCCGCAGGAGCATGGAGATTCCCGCCGTCAGCGCGCTGAACGACAGGGTCATGGCCAGCAGTGCATAGGTGTTGCGCAGGACCCTGTCCACGGGCTGCCGTGTCAGGGCTTCGCTTCGTCTCGTCGTGGTGTCGAGCGCTGGGGTGTGCATGGTGATGTCCTCCGCAGTCGCCTTCAGGCATATTCCATGGTGGGCGCGAAGTTCCCGTATGGGGTGGTGCGGGCCTGGCGGTGTCGTTTTGGCAGCCGACGGGCCAGGGTATGGCGTGCCCGGCGCGTGGCACGATCGATCGCGGTATAGAGATCGGCATCGGTCTGCTGGACCACGACGGCCGGCCGACGGGTGAGGACCAGTTGGATGCGGCAGCGCTTGTCCGCGCCTCCCCGTGGGCCGTTGATGTCCGACAGCCACACACGGACGCACCGTATGTGGCTGCCGCGTCCCCGGACGAGCGGGCCCAGCCGTTTCAGAACGTGCGCACGCAACGCATCGGTGAGCGAGAAACGGCGGGTTTGGATCTCGATCTCCATGGTGTGCCTCCTGTGGATCTGCGCCCTTGTGGTGGAGGCACAGCCTAGATCCCCTCCTTTGTTCGTGAAAAGTCGATTAGTATTGGCAGACGATTCGTTCTATACGAAGCATTGTCCATGAGGCTCAACTACAAGCACCTGCGCTATTTCTGGATGACGGCCCGAGCCGGCGGTGTATTGCGTGCCGCCGAGCGGCTCAACGTGACACCGCAGACGATCAGCGGTCAGATCCGATTGCTGGAGGATCAGTTGGGCGATCGGCTCTTCACCCGGGTGGGGCGGCATCTGGAGCTCACCGAGACGGGACGCATGGTGCTGGGATATGCGGACGAGATCTTTTCCCTGGGGAGCGAGCTGGAAGAGATGCTGCGCACGCGGCCGCCGGGCCGTCGGTCCGTGTTTCGCGTGGGGGTCGCGGACGTGGTGCCCAAGTCCGTGGCCTATCGTCTCCTGGCTCCTGCACTGGCGTTGCCCGGGTCCATGCGCATCGTTTGCCGGGAAAACGCGTTGGACGCCCTGCTTGCGGAGCTCGCCGTTCACCGGCTCGACCTGGTGATCGCCGACGGACCCATGCCCGAAGGCCTGCACGTACGGGGATTCACCCATGCGCTTGGCGAATGTGGGGTGAGCTTCTTCGCCGCTCCCGAGCTGGCGGCACGTCTGCAAGGGGCGTTCCCCCGCTGCCTGGACGGGGCGCCCCTGCTCCTTCCCGGCGAGCACACGGTGGTCCGCGGAAGGCTTCAGCGCTGGCTGGGCCAAGAGCGACTGCGGCCCCGGATCGTAGGGGAATTCGACGACAGTGCCCTGATGAAGACCTTCGGTCGTGCGGGCGTGGGGGTGTTCATCGCGCCTTCGCCCATCGAACAAGAAGTGTGCGAGCAGTATGGCGTCCGGGTCCTCGGCCGGAGCGAGGCGATACGCGATCATTACTATGCCATCTCCGTCGAACGACGAATCTCGCATCCGGCGGTGGTGGCCATCACCGAAGCGGCCCGCGACTGGCTCACCCGT
>JALVEU010000097.1 GCA_027030565.1 Gammaproteobacteria bacterium
CGGGCAGTTCACCATGCTCTCGCTCCCCGGCATCGGCGAGGTCCCCATCTCGGTGAGCGGCGATCCGGCCGAGCCCGGGGTGCTGATGCAGACCATCCGTGCCGTGGGCTGCGTCACCAAACACCTCACCGCGCTGGAGCCGGGCGAGACCGTGGGTGTGCGCGGCCCCTATGGCGCGGGCTGGCCGCTCGAAACCTCCCGGGGCATGGATCTCTTGCTGGTCGCCGGGGGGCTCGGCCTGGCACCGCTGCGCCCGGCGCTCTATCACGCGCTCGCCCACCGCGAGGACTACGGCGCCGTGGCCCTGTGCTACGGGGCCCGCAGCCCCGCCGACCGGCTCTACGTGGATGAGCTGGAGGCCTGGGCTGCGCGCGACGACCTGCACCTGGGCGTCACCGTCGATCATGCCGGCCCGGACTGGACGGGCGAGGTCGGCGTCGTCACCCGACTGCTACCACGCACGCCCTGCCGCCCGCAGCACACCGTCGCCCTCGTCTGCGGCCCTGAGATCATGATGCGCTTCACCGCCCGCGAGCTGGAAGACCTGGGCGTGCCGTTCCAACGCATCCACCTGTCCATGGAGCGCAATATGCAATGCGGCATCGGCCTGTGCGGTCACTGCCAGTGGGGCCCGTTTCTCATCTGCCGCGACGGGCCGGTGTTCGCCTGGGAACGGATCAGGCCGTACTTCGGGGTGCGGGGGTTGTGAGGCTAGGCAACGTTATCCATTGCGATACGGACGTCGGCGGATTCCCTCCAGGGCGGATTTTAACTGGCCTCTTCGGCGCACTTAGCGCCCAAAGACCTCATCCAGGGTGGTCGCTGCCACGACACGGTCGGCCCACTGGAAGAGCTGGTCGGCGTCGGCCTCCTCAAGGCGCTGCAGGGCCGCTGGCGGCAGCGGGCCGAATTTGAGTTCCAGCTGGCGCTTGAGGAGCGCGCGGCTGGCCTCCTGGCGCCCTTCTTCGCGCCCTTCTTCTTTCCAGCGTTTGGTCCACTCTTCAATGCGTTCGGCCAGCATGCGATCCACCTCCTGCAGGTCCTGCGTCTCGGGTAATTGTACGCCTTTCAGACGCGCCTCCAGCACCTGGCGTAGCCACACGGTGAGGCTGTCGCGCAGGCTCGCTTGTCCGGGGGCTCGCAGCCACACCGCCAGTGCATGCACCATTCGGCGCAGGTCCTCGGGCTCGCGGCTGGCCTCCAGCCGAAACACCGCCGCGGCCAGATTGCGGCTCTCCGGATCGGCCGACTCAGCCAGACGCACCTCTTCCAGCAAACGAAACCCGAATCGGGGCACGTACGCTCCCAGCCCACCGGGGATCTCGTGGATCAGGTCCTCGATCCGGGTCGGGTAGCCCCAACGCCGCTCGCCGTTGTACAGCACCACCGGAAACACCGGTGGCAGCCGTCCGTCGGGCAGCACTTGCTTGGCGTCTATCAGATCTTGATAGAGCAGACACAGGTATCCCAGTACCCGCACCGGCATGTCCTGCCGGGGAACGGACTGAAACTCGATCAGGATATAGATGTAGACCCACTCCCCGCCCCAACGCACCCGCCAGATGATGTCGCTTTCGCGCGAGCGCAGATCGTCGGTGACGTAGCTGCCGTCGACCCGCTCCAGCGTGTCCAGGTCCAGGTGCCGCACCCACTCCTCGTCCACGAAGCCGGTGAGCAGGTCGCGCACCAGCTCGGGGTGGGAGAATAGGCGCTTGTAGCCGGCGTCGTATTGGGGCATGGCACAAGGATATGGGCTGAGGTCTCACGGTGCATCGCCATGGCGGCCAGGATTTCTTCGGCGGTGGCTTTGGTATGCGCGCCGAGCACCTGATGTGATTCTTCCTACCGATAGGTATTCGTCGCAAGCCTGGGCTGCAGCCTCTTGAATTTTCACTAATATGCAACCACCATGGCAGCATCCCGGAAGGAGGTCCCTAGTATGCCTTCCCTCACACTCAAGAACGTCCCCGACGATCTATACGAACGGCTCAAGGCCGCGGCCCAGGCCCATCACCGTTCCATCAACAGCGAGCTGATTCACTGTCTGGAAATGGTCCTGAAACCGCGTCCCATCTCCCCCGGGGAACGGCTGGAGCGGCTGCGTCGGATACGCCCGGATATCCCACCTTCTGCCGTATCGTCCGAGGCGATCCGGCAGGCCATCGACGAAGGCCGGCCGTGATCGTCGCCGACACCAACCTCATCGCCTATCTGGTGATGCCGTCCCCCTATACCGAAGCTGCGGAACGGCTGCTGGTTCGGGAACCGGATTGGGTTGCGCCCACCCTCTGGCGCAGTGAGTTCCGCAATGTGCTCGCACTCTATCTACGCTAGGGGCCGGTCCGTTTCGAACAGGCGTTGGCGATCCAGGCCGAGATGGAGTCGCTGTTTCAGGGCAGGGAGTACGAGGTCGCCTCCCTGGATGTGCTTTCGCTGGTCAAGCAGAGCGCGTGCTCGGCCTATGATTGCGAGTTCGTGGCGCTCGCCAAGGGGTTGGGCGTCCGGCCGATGACCATGGATCGCAAACTGGTGTCTTGCTTCCCCGATACAGCGACGCTTCTGTCCGACCTCAAGCCGTAGCCTCAGCGGTGAGGGAAAGGCGTGTCCATGAGGTACGGTGCGAGCAGGCGAGCACCAGCGAACCGTCGTCCAGGTGTCGGAGTCGTACCCTGGTGTCGTTCGAGCACGAAAGTCGCAGGGGACACCGAATGTTGTATTTGCTGCTGCTGGGGACGAGCTTGATCGATTCCTGGCACGCGATCGATTTGGTGTCTGCTGCAGGATCCCACGGGCCGGAAGGGGAGGAGAGGTGAAGGTCGCGGTCTGGAAGTTCGCCTCGTGCGACGGGTGTCAGCTGATGCTGCTCGATTGTGAGCGGGAACTCCTGACGCTGGGCGAGGTGGTGGAGTTTGCGCACTTCCCGGAGGCGAGCAGCGCACGGGTGGAGGGGCCGTACGATCTGTCCATCGTGGAGGGGTCGATCACGACGGCGCACGATGCCGAACAGATTCAGCGCGTGCGGCGAGAATCGAGGTTTCTCGTCGCCATCGGCGCCTGTGCGACGGCCGGCGGGATTCAGGCGCTGCGCAATTTCCGCGACGTGCAGGGGTTCCTCGAGGCGGTCTATGCCGAGCCGGCCTATATCGATACGCTGGCGGCCTCGGCGCCCATCTCCGAACACGTCTCGGTGGATCTGGAGCTGCGCGGCTGTCCGATCGCGCGCGAGCCGCTGCTGGAGACGATCCGGGCTGCGCTCCGGGGCTGTCTGCCTCGGTTGGCGACCGACAGTGTCTGCATGGAGTGTAAGCGGCGAGGGACGGTGTGCGTGATGGTCGCCCACGGAACGCCTTGCCTCGGCCCGGTGACGCATGTGGGCTGCGGTGCCCTGTGTCCCTCGGTGGGCCGGGGCTGCTACGGCTGCTTCGGGCCGAAGGAGACCGTCAACGTGGCGGCGCTGGAAGGGCACCTGGAGGCCGCGCCGGAGGCGATCCGGCGCTTGTTCCTGAATTTCAATGCGGGGGCGCCCGCCTTTGCGCAGGCGGCGAGGGATGAAGCGAAGCATCGAGGTTGATCTACTGAGCCGTGTGGAGGGCACGGGTGCGCTGACCATCCGCGGGCAGGCGGGGCATGTCGAGGAGGTGACGCTCCGCATCATGGAGCCGCCGCGCTTCTTCGAGGCCCTGCTCCAGGGTCGTGGTTGGGAGGAGGCGCCGGACATCACCGCGCGGATCTGCGGGTTGTGCCCGGTGGCCTACCAGATGAGCGCCTGCCACGCCATGGAGGCCCTTGCGGGCGTCGAGATCCCGGCCGCCATCGCGGCATTGCGCCGGTTGCTTTACTGCGGCGAGTGGATCGCGAGCCACTGTGCCCACATGTTCCTGCTGCATCTGCCAGACTTCCTCGGCTACCCGGATCTGATCGCCATGGCCCGGGAGCACGGGGAGCTGGCGCGCCGGGGGCTGCGCATGAAGCAGATCGGCAACGCGATGATGCGGGCCATCGGCGGCCGCGAGGTGCACCCGGTGAACGTACGCCTGGGCGGTTTCTATCGGGCACCGGAACGCGAGGCGGTGCAGGCGATGGTGCCGGACCTCGAGTGGGGCTTGCAGGCGGCGCAGGAGACGGTGGAAGACTTCGCGCGCCTGGAGTACCAGGACATGGAGCGCGACTACGAGTTCGTGTCCCTGCGAGAGCCGGAGCGGTACCCCATCCTCGGCGGGCGGATCGTGTCCAGCGGCGGGCTGGACTGTGCGGTGTACGAGTTCGAGGACCGGTTCGAGGAGCGGCAGGTGCCGTATTCCACTGCCCTGCACAGCGTGCTGCGCGGCCGTGGCCACTATCTCTGCGGGCCCCTGGCCCGGATCAACCTGAACTTCGATCGTCTCGGGCCGGCGGCACTGGAAGTCGCCACCCGGGCGGGCTTCACGGTCCCCTGCACCAACCCCTTCAGGGCGCTGCTGGCGCGCGCCATCGAGGTGGTGCAGGCCTTCGACGAGGCCGTGGCCCTGGTCCGCGACTACGTGCCTCCAGAGCCGGCTCATGTACCGATGGAGCCCCGCCAAGGGCGGGGCTGCGGTGCCACCGAGGCCCCGCGTGGGCTTCTGTACCACCGCTACGACGTGGCCGCGAACGGCCTCATCGAGGAGGCGAGGATCGTGCCGCCCACTTCGCAGAATCAGGGCTCCATGGAGGACGATCTGCGCGTGCTGGCCCCACGGCTGCTGGAGATGGACGACGAGGCGGCACGCCGGCAGGCCGAGTGGGCGATCCGCAACCACGATCCCTGCATCTCTTGCGCCACGCACTTTCTCGATCTGCGTATCGAGCGAGCGTGAGCGGGGCATTGCGTGTGGTCGGTGTGGGCCACCCCGGCGGCGGGGACGACGCCGTGGGGCTGGCCGTGGTCGACAGCCTGCGGACCGCAGGTGGGCTGCCGCCGGCGGTCACGCTTCATGCAGTCACCGATCCCGCCGACCTGCCGCCGTTGTTCGAAGGGGCCCGGGCCGTGATCGTCGTGGATGCAGTACAGGGGAATGGTGTCCCGGGCGAGCTGACGGTGCTGGAGGGATTTCCGCGGGCCCGGGCGAGGAGGCGAACCGTGGCGACCCATGGGCTCGGCCTGGAGGAGGCGATAGCCCTGGGGCGTACCCTGTGGGCGGACAGCTCCAGCCCCTTGCTGCGTTTGGTGGGCATCGAGATCGGCGCGGGAGCGCACCGTGGCATGGGGCTCTCGGCACCCGTGGCCGCGGCGGTGGAACCGGCCGCAGCGCAGGTGTGCGCCTTGCTCGAGGCCTTGGGCGGTGCCTCGTAGCGCCGGCTGCGATCGGGAACCCGCTCAGTTCCCTTCGGGGAGCTCACGCAGCGTGGCCAAGGCCTCGTCCAGGCGTGTGGCTGTGACGACCTCCAGGCCTTGCACGGGCCGGCGCGGCGCATTGGCACCGGGCACCAGGGCGGTGCGGAAGCCGTGCTTGGCCGCTTCGGCCAGCCGCTCCTGGCCCGCCGGCACCGGTCGGACCTCTCCGGACAGGCCGACCTCGCCGAATGCCACCAGCCCCTGGGGCAGGGGGCGGTTGCGCAGACTGGACCACACGGCCAAGAGCTGAGGCAGGTCGGCGGCGGTCTCGGTGATGCGCACGCCGCCGACTACGTTGAGGAAGACGTCTTGATCGTGGGTGGGGATCCCGCCGTGACGGTGCAAGACCGCAAGCAGCATGCTCAGCCGGTTGGTCTCCAGACCCACGGCCACGCGGCGCGGATTGCCCAGATGGGTCTCGTCCACCAGGGCCTGGATCTCCACCAGGAGCTGGCGTGTGCCTTCGCGGGTGACCGTGACCACGCTACCCGGCACCGGCGTGCCGCGCCCGCTGAGGAAGATGGCCGAGGGGTTGCCTACCCCGCGCAGACCCGTCTCCAGCATGGCGAACACGCCGAGCTCGTTGACCGCGCCGAAACGGTTCTTCACGGCACGCAGCAGCCGATAGCGGCCGCCCGTGTCGCCCTCGAAATACAGCACCGTGTCGACCATGTGCTCCAGGACGCGGGGACCGGCCAGTGCCCCCTCCTTGGTCACGTGCCCCACCAGGAACAGCGCCGTGTGGTGCGTCTTGGCATGGCGCACCAGCTGCGCGGCGCATTCGCGCACCTGGGATACCGAGCCCGGGGCCGACTGCAGGGCCTCGGTGTAGAGGGTCTGGATGGAGTCGATGACGGCGATGCGCGGCCGGGATGCGGCCAGTGTGGCGAGGATGGTCTCCACCCGGGTCTCGGGCAGGAGCTTCAGGGCCTCCAGCGGCAGACCCAGGCGACGCGCCCGCATGGCGGTCTGGGCCGGAGACTCTTCGCCGCTCACGTAGAGGCCGCTATCACCTGCGCGCGCCAGCATTTGCAGGAGGAGGGTGGACTTGCCCACGCCGGGATCGCCACCCAGGAGCACCACGGCCCCGGGCACGATCCCCCCGCCCAGGACGCGGTCCAACTCCTTCAACCCGCTGGGGCTGCGCGTGTCCTGCTCGCTGGCCACCGTCGCCAGCAGCACGGGCTGGGAGGCCTGCACGCCGGTCCAGCTCCCACGTGCGGGGCCGGCCGGCGGCGTGCTCTCTTCGAGCGTGTTCCAGGCGCCGCAGTCCGGGCAGCGCCCGGCCCACTTCGCTTGCACGGCCCCGCAGGCCGTGCACTGGTAGCGCGAACCGGTGCGGGCCATCAGTCCCCGTGTTCCCGCTTGGGTCTGCGCTGGATGCGCGGGCGGATGCGCACGGTCTTCACCGCCTTGGACGTGGCTTGGATCACCTCGATGGGATAACCGTTGATCATCAGGCTGGTGCCCGGGCTGGGGATGAACTCCATGTGCTCCAGGATCAGGCCATTGATGGTGCGGGGTCCCGCTTCGGGGAGCTCCCAGCCCAGGCGCCGATTGAGCTCGCGCACATGGACGCTGCCGTCGACGATGTAGCTGCCGTCGTCCTGCGGCACGATGTCGCGGCTGTAGGTGCCCGGGTCGGTGGTGAACTCGCCGACGATCTCCTCGAGCAGGTCCTCCAGGGTCACCAGCCCGAGGATATCGCCGTACTCGTCCACCACCAGGGCGACGCGTCGCCGCTCACGGCGGAAATTGGCCAGGGTCTGCAGCAGCGAGGTGCCCTCCGGGATGAACAGCGGCGGGCGGATGGCCTGTTCCAGCGCCTCGGGGGTCAGCTCGTCTTCGACGAGCAGGGGGATGAGCTTGCGCAAGTGCACGAAGCCCAGGATGTTGTCCAGGCTTCCACGCCACACCGGCAAGCGCGTGTACATGCTGTTGCGCAGTTCCTCGACGATGTCGTCCCAGTCGTCCTCCAGGTCGATGCCGACGATCTCGTTGCGCGGCACCATGATGTCCTCCACCGTGCGCCGGTCCAGGTCCAGCAGCCCCAGCAGCATTTCCCGGTGGGATTCGGGCAGAGGCCCGGTGGACTCGCGCATCAGGGTGCGCAGTTCGTCCCGGCTCAGGTCCATGGCACCGGGATGCTCCGCCGGCACGCGCAGTGCCTTGAGCAGCAGCTGGGCGGCCCCGTTGACCAACCAGACCAGGGGGGCGGCCAGCTTGAGCAGAGGCGTGAACACATAGGCGGCGGGGTAGGCCAGCCGCTCGGAGTGCACCGCGGCGAAGGTCTTGGGGGTGACCTCGGCGAACAGCAGCAGGGCCAGGGTCAACAGGCCGGTGGCGAAGGCGACCCCCGTATTGCCGAACAGGCGATAACCGAGATACGTGGCGAGCTGGGTGATGAGGATGTTGACGAAGTTGTTGCCCAGCAGGATCAGTGTGATCAGCCGGTCCGGGTGCGCCAGCAGGCGTTGCGCGCGCACCGCACCCGGGTGCCCCTGCTGCGCGAGGTGGCGCAGGCGGTAGCGGTTCAGCGCGATCAGCGCCGTCTCGGAACCCGAGAAGAAGGCTGACAGCGCGAACAGGACCAGCAGCAGGAGGAATAGCGTGGTGAGGGAGGGCTCTTGCAATGCAGGTCAATCCGGAAGGAGGAATTCGAGGACGAACTTGGTGCCCAGGTAGGCGAGCAGCAGCACGGCGAAGCCGACCATGGTGAGCCGGATCGCCTTGCGCCCCCGCCAGCCGAAGCGCCACCGCCCCCACAGCAGGGTCGAGAACACCAGCCATGCGGCGATGGAGAGCACCGTCTTGTGGACCAGGTGCTGGGCGAACAGGTCGTCCACGTAGAGGAAACCCGTGGCCAGGGAGAGGGTCAACAGGACGACGCCGGCGGTGATGAGCTGGAACAGGAACTGTTCCATCTCCTGCAGCGGAGGCAGGGTGCGGACGAAGCCGCCGGGTCGATGGTTGTGCAAGTGCTGGTCCTGCACGGCCAGCAGCAGGGCCTGCAGCGCGGAGAAGGTCAGCACGCTGTAGGCGAGCAGCGAGACGAGGATGTGGACCTGGATGCCCGGCTGGGTGAGTGGCACTGGCTGCGTGCGGGCCGGGGCGAACGCCGCCAGCAGCACTGCCACCGCCGCCAGCGGCAGCAGGGCGACCGCCAGCGGCTCCAGCCGGCGGTGCAGGGTGCTGGCCCCCAGGAGACCGGCCACCAGCCATAGAATCAGCGACATGACGTTGAAGAACTCCAGATTGAGCCCATCGGCCAGGAACGTGTGGCGGTAGAGGACCCAGGTGTGCAGTCCCCACGCCGCCATCCACGGGGTCATGAGCGCCGCCTTGCCCGGGGGCGGTGCACCGCGGATCCGCTGCCGCGTGCAGTACAGGCTCACGCCTGCGGCGGCGAGGTAGAGGAGCGCGGCGCTCAGGCTCAGGAGGGTGTCCATGGGATCCCGGTGACCGAATGAGTCACGAGCCCCGAGACGTACGGATGGACCGGACGCCTCGGGCTATGCCTGGCGAGGCTTTGCCGTCTCTGCAGGTGGAGGCGGCCGCAGGGCAGGGGCAGCGGGGCGGGATGCGCAGGGGATCCGTCATGGCTTGGACAGGCTCCGGGAGACTGGGCACGTTCCGCCGAAACGGCGCGGGGCGTGAGCCCGTTGGCAATTCCGGGCGGACACCTCATGGTAGCATCGAGCCCCTCACCTGCGAACCAAGGAGTGAGGGCCCAGCGTGCGACTGGAAGTCCTGGGATGCAGCGGTGGCATTGGCCGTGGGCTGCGCACCACTTCGCTGGCCATCGACGACGACATCCTCATCGACTGTGGCACCGGGATCGGCGATCTGCCCGTGGAGCGGCTGAGGGAGATCCGTCGGGTCTTTCTGACGCACGCGCATCTGGACCATGTGGCGGGATTGCCGCTGCTGGCCGATACCGTCTTCGACACGCTCAAGAGCCGCCCGCTGGCGGTGCACTGTGAGGATCACACCCACCAGGTCCTGCGCGAGCACATCTTCAACTGGCGTATCTGGCCGGACTTCTTTGTGCTCCCGCGGGGTCAGGAGCCGGCCCTGCACCACGTGCCTTTTCACCCGGGCGACGTGTGGGAGGACGGGGAGCGCCGCGTCGAGGCCATCCGTATGGAGCACACCGTGCCCGCCATGGGCTATTTCATCTCCAACGGCCGCTCGGCCATCGCGTTCACGGGCGACACCACCCGCACCGAACGCTTCTGGCAGGTCCTGAACGCGAGGCCGCGTCTGGACGTGCTGATCATCGAGTGTGCCTTCGGCAACGAAGACATCGAAGTGTGCCGGCTCGCCAAGCACTACTGTCCCACCATTCTGGCCGAGGAACTGGAACGTCTCGAACACGATCCTCTCATCTGCATCACCCATCTCAAGCCCGGTTGCGAGCAGGCGATCTTCGAGCAGGTCGAACGTGCGATCGGTGGCCGGCGCCTGCTGCGCCTGCGTGGCGGCGAGCACTTCGACCTGTAGGGCCCGCCCGGCGGTATATACTGCACGGGGTCTCTGGCAACGGAACCTACCCGGCACCCGCCGATCCGATGCAGTATCGGCCAGGCGGCCGTACCGTTTCTCATGCTTGGGAAACCGAATTCAACCGACCGATAGTGAAGCGATGTTCGAGAATCTGACCGACCGCCTCTCCGGCACCATCCGTAAGCTGCGTGGCCAGGCCAGGCTGACCGAGGACAACATCCGGGACACGTTGCGTGAAGTCCGCATGGCCCTGCTCGAGGCGGACGTCGCACTGCCGGTGGTCAAGGAGGTCATCGATGCCGTGCGCACCCGGGCCCTTGGCGAGGAGGTGCTCAAGAGCCTGACGCCAGGCCAGGTGCTGGTCAAGATCGTCCACGATGAACTGATCCGCATCATGGGCGAGCAGGCCGAGCCACTCAACCTCAGGACGCAGCCTCCGGCGGTGATCCTGCTGGCGGGTCTGCAGGGCGCCGGCAAGACCACCACGGCGGCGAAGCTCGCCAAGTGGCTTCAGGAACGCGAGCGCAAGACGGTCATGCTCGCCAGTGTGGACGTATATCGGCCGGCCGCCATCCAGCAGCTGGAGCGCCTGGCCGCGGAAGTGGGCGCGACGTTCTTTCCCGCGGATACGGCGCGGGATCCGGTCGCCATCGCCGAGGCGGCGGTGCAGGAGGCCCGACGCAGGTTGATGGACGTGCTCGTCCTGGATACGGCCGGGCGTCTGCATGTGGACGGCGAGATGATGGACGAGGTCCGCCGCCTGCACCAGGCCGTGCGGCCCGTGGAGACCCTGTTCGTCGTGGACAGCATGACGGGGCAGGATGCGGCCACCTCCGCACGGGCCTTCGGCGAGGCCCTGCCCCTGACCGGGGTGGTGCTCACCAAGGCCGACGGCGATGCACGCGGCGGAGCGGCGCTGTCGGTGCGCATGGTCACGGGCAGACCCATCAAGTTCCTCGGCGTGGGCGAGAAGATGGACGGCCTGGAGCCCTTCCATCCCGACCGCATCGTCTCGCGCATCCTGGGCATGGGCGACGTGCTCAGCCTGGTGGAGGAGGTGCAGCGCAAGGTCGATCACAAGGAGGCCGAACGGCTCACCCGCAAGCTCAAGAAGGGCAAGGGTTTCGACATGGAGGACCTGCGCTCCCAGATGGAGCAGATGCTCAACATGGGCGGGATGGCCAGCCTGCTGGACAAGCTCCCGGGCGTGACCAATCTCCCCAAGGCCGTCAAGGACCAGGTCGACGACCGCCAGATCCGCCGCACCATCGCCATCATCAATTCCATGACCCCCAAGGAGCGGCGGTATCCCGCCATCATCAAGGGCTCGCGCAAGCGCCGCATCGCCGCCGGCTCTGGCACCCAGATCCAGGATGTCAACCGACTGCTCAAGCAGCACGCGCAGATGCAGAAGATGATGAAGAAGATGTCCAAGAAGGGCGCCATGGCCAAGATGATGCGCGGCATGAAGGGCGGGCTGCCGCCGGGCATGCCGTTCTGAAGGCTACCGCTTGCGGGTTTACGGCCCGGGGGCGCGTATAATCAAGGTTTCCGGGCCGAGTGCGTGGTGCCCGGAACCGGGCTACCGCTCTCGTGAGGTGTCCCATGCGTTGTCTGGAATGTGGCGCGCAGCTCGAGCGCATCGACAACGAGCACCTGCTCTCGTGCAGTGGATTGACCGTTCAGGAATACGCCCTGCGCCACCACCTGCCCCTGGATCTGATCCTGCACCCGGACCAGCTCGACGTGTCCCCCGACGCCGAGCGTTGGCCGGCACCGGCCTTTCGCGAGGCCCCGCCGGATGTCCGTGCCGTCCTCTGCGGCCTGTGGTTGGCCGGGCGTCTCGCCCACGAGGACGGTTTCCTCGTGGTGCGCGGTGAGATCCGCCGCCTGGACCTGCTGTTGTGGGCCCAGGCACGTCTGGAAGACTGCGGGTTCCGTTATCTGCAGACGTATCACTACGGCAGTGACAGCCATCGGGTGGTGGCGCGCAACACGCTGCAGGTGCCTCGGCGTCACTGCGACCCGTTTCCCCTCACGCTTGCCGAGGATCCGGAGCGGTTCCTGGACATCGTGGCCGTCTTTCTGGCCTTCGCCGGCGAGTGGCACGCGGACTACCTGTTCCTCCCCGCACGGGACCCGGCACTGGGCCGGGCCCTGCGTCAACGGCTGGACCAGGAGTTCGGCGTACGCTTCGTGGAGCTGGAAGAGGGCTGGCTGGACGACGGACTGCTGCTGCGAGCCCTGAGCCCGGACCACACCTGGCGCCTGCTCAACCTGCTCGACGCCCGGCTCGAGGCCATGCCCGGTGTGCTCGAGCAATTCGCGCCGGAAGGGCCGGAGGCCACCATCACCAAGGTGTTCGAGTTCGATTCGGCGCATTTCATCACGGACCACCCGGGCAAGTGCGTGAATCTGCACGGCGGGCGCTACGCCCTGCACGTGCGTGTGACCGACCGTATTCAGCCGGCCACAGGCTTCGTCATGGACTATGGTGATCTGAAGGCGCTGGTGCAGCGCCGGGTCATCGGCCGGTTGGACCACGAGAATCTCAACTACGTGGACGCGGGGCTCGCCTGGCGCTCCAGTACGGAGTTGCTGGCCACTTGGATCTGGGAGCAACTCATCGACTACCTCCCCGGGCTGGCGGAACTGGTGATTCACGAGACGGCCAGCTCCTACTGCCGCTACGTGGGGCCGGACCTGGAGACCTATCGGCGTGAAGGCCGCTCCGCCCTCCTGCAGACGTTCACCCATCCCGAGCTGGGCCGTTCGCGCTGGCGGGCGCGGTTGCGGGAACAGGAGCCGCTCCTCCGGGTCGTCGGCGAGGATTGAGGATTCACGCCGGCGGGGTGAGGCCGCGCATCGTACCGCTGTCCTATCTGCGTGACCCCATGACGGCGTATGCTGCCGTGGGGGGGCTGCCTTGGCCCATGCTCTTGGAGAGCGGAGGTGCCGTCCACGGGGGCCGCTACGACGTGTTGGTGGCGGATCCGGTGTGCACCCTGATCACCCGGGATGGTGTGACCGAAGTCTGGCTGGCCGAGGACCGCCGGTGGCGATCGCGGGCCGATCCGCTGGTGTTGCTGCGCCGTGTCCTGGGGCCGTGCAGGGCCGGTCCTGCACCTTTCGCCGGAGGGGCGGTCGGCTGGTTCGGCTACGAGCTGGGGCGGCGTTTCGAGATGCTGCCGGCGAGCGGGCAGCGACCTTCCGGGATGCCGGAGCTGGCCGTTGGCATCTACCGCTGGGCCGTGGTCACCGATCACCGAAAACGGGAGAGCCGGATGGTCGTACAGCCGGGGGCCCCGCGAAGCTGGCGGCAGGTCCTCGAGCGCCTCGGCGGCCTTGCGCGCGCGCCGTCGGCAGCGCCCTTCCAGCCCCGTGGTCGGCTGCGAACCAGCCTCGACCGATGTGCGTATGCCCGGGCCTTCGAGCGTGTGGCCCGCTACATTCGCGACGGCGACTGTTACCAGGTCAACCTGGCCATGGGGTTCGAGACCGCCGTCCGTGGCGATCCTGTGACGGCCTATGCCTGGCTGCGACGGCGCAGTCCCGCGCCCTACGGAGCGCTGCTGAGCGTGCCTTGGGGCACCGTGCTCAGCAACTCACCCGAGGGCTTTCTTCGAGTGCGGGGTCGTCGGGTGGAGACGCGGCCCATCAAGGGCACACGCCCGCGGGGCGTCGACCCTGCAGACGACCGAGGGCAGCGCCGGGCCCTGCGTGAGAGCATCAAGGATCGGGCCGAGAACGTGATGATCGTGGATCTGCTGCGCAACGACCTGGGCCGTAGCTGCCGGCCCGGAAGCATCCACGTGCCCGAGCTGTGCGCCCTGGAGAGCTACGCCAACGTCCATCACCTGGTGAGCACGGTGCGGGGGGAGCTGGCGCCGGAGCGCGACGCGCTGGACCTGTTGCGCGGCTGCTTTCCTGGCGGCTCCATCACGGGAGCCCCCAAGCGCCGGGCCATGCAGATCATTGCGCAGCTGGAACCCTGGGAGCGGGGTGTCTACTGCGGGGCCGTGGGTTGGTTGGGCTTCGATGGGAGCATGGAACTCAGCCTCGCCATCCGCACGGCGCTCCACCAGGGAACGGCGCTGGAAGGCAGGCTGCGTTTCTGGGCCGGTGGCGGGCTGGTGGCCGATTCGGTCCTCGACCAGGAGTATCAGGAATGTCTGGACAAGGCCCGTGTCATGATGGAGCTGGCAGGGCAGACGCCAGCGGCGGATACGGCGCGCTGAGCGGCTGCCGTCCAGACGCTGGCGCGGGGCCACCGGAGAGCCCTACGCCGGCTCGTTGTAGCCGTCCGGAGATCTCTCTCACCGCGCAGGGATCCCTGTCCGGTGGATCGCCGTCGCTCCAGGAGCTCCGCGAA
>JALVEU010000098.1 GCA_027030565.1 Gammaproteobacteria bacterium
ACCAGGGCCAGCAACGGGGTGATGGCCGTGGCCTGGAAGCGCCGGGCGATGCTGCCGGAGAAGCCCAGCCGCCTCTCAGCGCTCATGGCCGTTCTCCTCCCGCAGTGCGCGGCGTGCCTTGAACAGGGCGCCGGCCTTGATGGGATCCAGGGCCACTCGCTCGCCCGGCTTCAATCCGGCCAGCACCACGATCTTGCCGTCCGGCGTGGTGCGTCCCGGGCGGATGGCCCGGAAATGGATGCGCCCCTGGTCGTCCACCACGTAGACCCCGGTGACCTCGCTGCGGTAGACCACCGCCCGTGCGGGGATCACCAGGCGCTTGTCCTGCCCGGTGACGAATGCGACCTTGACGAACATGCCGGGAAACAGACCCTTGACGTTTTCCGGTAGCTCCACGCGCACATCGAAGGTGTTGGTCTTGCCCTGCGCATAGGGGAAGAAGGTGAGCCGCTCGGCGGGGATGGAACGCGTCCGGCCGTCCTCGTCTTGCACGATGACCCGCGCCCGGCGCAGCTTGCGGATCGCGTTGATCAGACGTTGCGGCACGGCCACCCGCACCCGCAGCTTCTCCAGGGACACGCCCGTCATCACTGGCGTGCCCGGCTGGACCACCTCACCCACTTCCACGTGGCGCTGGGTGACGATCCCGCTGTAAGGTGCTCGGATGCGGGTCCGTTCCAGCTGCTCCCGGGCCGCGTCCAGTGCGGCCTCTGCGGCCTGGAGGCGCGCCAGGGCCGCATCGCGCTCCGCCTTGGCCTGATCGTACCTGGACTTGGAGACCAAGTGTTTGTCGAACAGCTCTTGGACGCGCGCAAACTCCGCCTTGGTCTGCTGATAGCGCGCGCGGGCTTCGTTCAGCGCCGCCTGGGCCTTCTCCACCTGGGCGCGCTGCTCGGTATCGCGCAGACGCACGATCACCGCGCCCTTCTCCACATAGTCGTCCACGTCGTACAGCACCTGCAGGACGCGCCCCGTGGTCTGCGCCGAGACGGTGGTCTGATTCACCGCTTCCACCGTTCCGTCGAACACCTGTTCGCGCTCCACGGTCTCCACTTGCGCGGGCGCCGTCTCCAGGGCCGGTGCCGCCCGGACAGCCGCAGCCAGCGTGAGCAGCAACGTGCCGCTCAGCAGTCGTATGTTCATGTTGCCTGTCCCTCCCCCTTGCCGTGGGTCTTCGCGGGGTCGTGATAAACGCCGATGCATTCTATCACTGTATATTAGCTTTTTCTAATATTTTTCCACACCGACTGTGGTTTCCTCGCAACGCTTCAGCACACCTCCCTTCTCGGGTAGTCTAGTCGTTGCACTCTCACACGAGGACAGTGGACATGTACGGCTGCCGGATTCTCTTCCCGCTCGTGGCCCTCTTCGCCTGCTCCGGACTCCAGGCGGGTGGTGGGACGGGGGTTTACCGGTGGACCGATGCCGAAGGCGTGGTGCATTTTTCGCAGACACCCCCGCCCGACACCCAGGCCGAGCGGCTCACCGTGCAGCCCCCGCCCGGGTCCGGCCAGCCCGACCCCGCCTTGAAAGAGGCCGAGGAGGCCTTCGATCAACGATATACCGAACGCAAGCGGCGCGAAGCGGAGGCCGCCCGCAAGGCCCGGGCGGAACAGCAGCGCAAAGCCAATTGCGAAAAGACGCGGGCCAATCTGGCGGCCGTCACCAGCCGTGGCCGTGTGCGCATCATCAAGGGCGATCACGCCGTGGCGCTGACCGAAGAGGAGCGCCAGGCCTTGATCCACAAGCTCAAGCAACAGATCGAGAAATTCTGCGAATGACCGGAGGCCCTGCATGCCCCTGCTGAGCATCGAGACCAATGTCGCAGCCGACAGCGAGACCCGCCGCGCACTGCTCGTATCCGCCTCGGCTCTCGCGGCCGAGGAACTGGGCAAATCGGAGCGCTACGTGATGGTGCGCTTCAGCCACAACCCCCACATGCTCTTCGGCGGCGACGACCAGCCGCTCGCCTACCTGGAGCTCAAGAGCATCGGTCTGCAGGAGGAGGCCACGCCCAAGCTCTCGGCCGCCCTGTGCGCCCTGGTCGAGGAACGGCTCGGCGTGCCCGGCAACCGCATCTACATCGAGTTCTCCGACGCCCCCCGGCGCATGTGGGGCTGGGACGGGCACACGTTCTGAGGGCGCGCCGCGGGGGCACCAACCATGCGAAGGCTCGGGAAGGCTACGACGGGCCTCGTCTCGTGCGCCCGCCCTCAGGGGGAGGACTACAGGGCATAGGCCTCGTCGTAGGGCTCGGGGCCCTGGACCACGGGGAGCGAGAGCCGGTTGCCCCAGTGGGCCCACCCACCGTTGTACAGGCGTATGTTGCGGTAGCCCAGGGAGCGTAACTGCAGCCAGGCCAGGCTCATGCGGAAGCCGTCATGGCAGTAGACGATGATGGTCTTGTCCTTCGGAATGTCTGCATAGAGTGCCGCCAGCTCTGCTTCCGAAAGCCATTGCTGGGATTCCGGATCCGTCCCGTCGAGGCTCACCACGTTCACGGCCCCGGGGATGTGGCCGCCGCGCACCGCATGGCGGACCACCTCGCCCGTGTACATGTCGTGAGGACGCGCATCGAGGAGCACCACGTCCGGATCGCGCCGGGAGAGCACCCGATCGTAGATGGCCGTCCACTCCACGAACAGGGTGGGATTGGCGGGTTTGAGCGTCACGTGGCCCGGCTTGGGCCGCTCCGCGACCTTGGAGAGCGCGTGGAAGGCGGTCCACTCCAGCGTGCCACCCTCCAGAATCTTCACTCGATCCATGTCGAAGCCGTAGAGGGCGAGCAGGAAGACCACCCGAGAGGCCAGCGCGGTGCGCGAATCGTCGTAGACGACGATGAGCGAGTCGTCGTTCACGCCCCAACGACGCAATGTCGCCTGGAACGCCTCGCGCGAGGGAAAGCGCATGAGCGGCACCCCCTCGTTGTCACCCAAGTCTCGGAAACGCTGGACCTGCACGGCGCCGGGGATGTGCCCCACCGTGTAGTAACGGTGCGGATGATAACGCACCTCCAGCAACACCAGCTTCGGGTCTTCCAGCCGCTCGGCCAGCCAGTCGACATCCACCAGGAAATCGCGGGAGGCGGCTCGAGAAACGGTTCCTGCAACCAACAGAAGGAGAAACAAGAAACGGAGTGGCGCTTGCATTGGGCTCACCTCCCTGGACGCAGTGGTCGTCTCTGATGCCATGATGTACGTACTTGCACGTACACGCAAGAGCGGCCGGGCGCTCCACAGGAGCGCGACGCGTGCCGGTCCGGGCGCTGGCTGCCCGGCCTCAGGGGGCCACGGAATCCACGTGGCGCTGCAGCCAGAGCTCGAGTAGCGCCAAGTGCCAGAGTTTGTTGCCGCGGATGGGGGTGAAGACCTCCGGCGCCTGCGGGTCGGCGAGCAGCCGGTCGATGTACTCGCGCCGGAACAGCCCGCGTCGCCGGCAGGCCTCGCTGTCCAGGATGGCGCGCACGAACTCGAACACCTCACCGCGCACGTATTTGAGCGCCGGCACCGGGAAATACCCCTTGGGCCGGTCGATCACCATGTCGGGCAGCAGCCCGCGGGCGATCTGCTTCAGCGGCCACTTGCCTGAGCCGCGCAGCTTGAGCTCCGGGGGCATGGACATGGCGTACTCCACCACCTCGTGGTCCAGAAAGGGCACCCGCGCCTCCAGTCCCCAGGCCATGGTCATGTTGTCGACCCGCTTGACCGGATCGTCGGTGATGAGCATGGTCACATCCATGCGGAGCACCGCGTCGAGGAAGGTCTCGGCACCCGGTCGCTCCAGTTCCCGCGCGATGCGCTCCGAGGTGTAGTCCTCGGCCACCCAGCGTTCGGTGACCGTTTGGGCAAACTCTTCGTGGCTGCGGTCGAAGTAGTGGCGCCTGAAACGGTCGAGGTCCGTGCCCGGCTCGGTGTGCATGAGCGGATACCAGAAATAGCCGCCGAAGACCTCGTCCGCCCCCTGCCCCGACTGCACCACCTTCACGTCCTGGGCTACGCGTTCGGAGAGCAGGTAGAAGGCCACGGCGTCCTGGGCGACCATGGGCTCGGCCATGGCATCCACCGCCTCCGGCAGGCGCCGCACCACCTCGTGGTTGGGGATGTGGAACTTGTGGTGTTCGGTGCCGAAGCGCTCGGCCACCGGGTCCGAATACTCGAACTCGCTGCCCTTCTCCTCGGGGTGGTCCTCGAAACCCACCGTATAGGTCTTGAGGCCACGGGCACCGGCCTCGGCCAGCAGCCCCACCAGAAGGCTCGAATCCAGCCCCCCCGAGAGCAACACGCCCACCGGCACGTCGGCGATGCGCAGCCGCCGCTCCACCGCCCGCTCCAGGACCTCTCGCGTGCCCTGCACCCACTCGGCCTCGCTGCGCGGCACCGCCGGGCGCCGCGCCTCCAGTGACCAGTAGCATTCGAGCCGCTCCCCGCCGTCGGCCTCCACCGTGAGCGTGTGCGCCGGGGCGAGCTTTCGGATGCCGCGCAGCAGCGTACGCGGGGCTGGCACCACCGCGTGCAAGGTCAGGTGATGATGCAGGGCCACCGCATCGAGCTCGGTGTCCACGCCGCCGGCGGCCAGCAGGGCCTGTGTGTTGGAGGCGAATCGCAGCCGCGCCCCGTCACGCGTGTAGTACAACGGCTTGATCCCGAGCCGGTCGCGGGCCAGGAAAAGCCGCCGCGCGTGCCAGTCCCACACGGCGAAGGCGAACATACCGTGCAAATGACGCACGCAGTCCGCGCCCCAGCGGTGATAGGCCTTGAGGATCACCTCGGTGTCGCCGTGGGAGAAGAACCGGTAGCCTTCGCGCATCAACGTCTCGCGCAGCTCCGGGTAGTTGTAGATCGCGCCATTGAACACCAGGGCAAGCCCCAGCTCCGGGTCCACCATGGGCTGGTTGGCGCGCGGCGAGAGGTCGATCACCGCGAGCCGACGGTGGCCCAGGGCCAAGGGGCCGTCGGACCAGGTCCCCTCGTGGTCGGGACCCCGTCGGCGCAGGCGGTCCAGCATGCGCCGCAGCGCACCCAACTCCGGCATGGCCCCGTCGAACCGCAGCTCACCGCAGATGCCGCACATCAGCTCATACCCCTGTCATCATTCATGCCCGGGTCGTCGCCGTCGTCAGCCGGCGGGCGGCCCCAGCCCCCGCCGCCGGGCGTCTCGATGCGCAGGCGGTCGCCGGGGCGGACCCGGCCGTGCACCTTGCCGGGCAGGGGACGGTCGTTGAGAAAGTTGGCGCCCGGCCGTCCCGGGGCACCCCCGGCCAGGCCCCAGGGGGCATGGCGGCGCCGCTCGGTGAGCAGGGTGAACTCGGCCGCCTCCAGGAACTCGTATTCGCGCACCAGCCCATCGCCGCCCGGCCTACGACCCGCGCCCCCCGAGCCCCGCCGCAGGGCGTAGCGGCGGATGCGCAGAGGGTGGCGCAGCTCCAGGACCTCGACGGGTGTGTTGCGCGTGTTCGTCATGTGGGTCTGCACCCCGCTCCAGCTCCCGCCGCGAGGCCCCGCCCCCATGCCGCCGCCGAGGGTCTCGTAGTAGCCCCAGGGGGCGTCGCCCGAGGCCCCCATGGCCACGTTGTTCATGGACCCATGGCTCGCCGCTGGGATGGCCTCCGGCAAGGCCTGGGCCAGTGCTCCGAGCAGTACGTCCACCACGCGCGTGCTGGTCTCCACGTTACCGGCGGCCACCGCGGCCGGGCGGCGAGCATGGAGCAGGCTGCCCGGGGCGGCGCGCAGTGTGATGGGCCGGAAGCTACCGGCGCAGGCAGGCGTCTGCGCCGGCATCAGGCAGCGGAAGACGTAGTAGACACCGGCAGCGGTCACCGACAGCGGGCAGTTGAGATTACCGGCCACCTGAGACGCCGTGCCGGTGAAGTCCACCTCCACGCGCCCGGCCTCGGCACGAACGCAGACCCGGATCGGGATGTCGGCGTGCCCCAAGCCGTCGTCGTCCAGCACGTCCTCGAAGCGATACGCGCCATCCGGGATGCGTGCGAGGGCGTGGAGCGCCAGGCGTTCCCCGTAGTCTTGCAAGGCCTCCAGCGCACGCCCGTAGCCCGCCACCCCCATGGCGCGCACGAGGGCCGAGAGGCGTTCCAGGCCCCGCCGGTTGGCAGCCAGCTGGGCGGCGAAGTCGCCGGCTGCATCACGGGGATTGCGCGTGGCCCGCGTCACCGCTTCGAGCACCTCGTCCAACACCTGGCCCTGGCGCGCCACGTGGGTCGGGGGGATGAGGATCCCCTCCTCCGCGAGAGACCTCGATACCGGCATGGAACCCGGCGTCTCCGCACCGATGTCGGCGTGATGGGCGCGGTTGGCTACGAAGCCCATCAGGCGCCCCGCCTCGAACAACGGCGCCACCATGGTCACGTCCGGCAGATGCGTTCCCCCGAGAAACGGGTCGTTGAGCATCACCATGTCACCCGGGGCCCATTCCAGCATGCGCACGATGTCGGTCATCGCATAGGCCATGCTGCCCAGATGCACCGGAATGTGCGCGGCCTGGGCGCACAGGGCGCCCTGGGCGTCGAACACCGCGCAGGAGAAATCCAGGCGGTCGCGCACGTTGGGCGAGAACGCCGCCCGCTGCAATTGCGCACCCATCTCGTCGCAGACGGCGCGGATGCGGCTGGCGAACAAACTGAGTTCGACCGGATCCATGGCCACGGTGACCGCAGGAGAAGCCGGTATTATTGCATCGCCTCACCTGTGGGCCTATCTTTGGCGCGCTTCCATCGTCCATGACAACAACTGAGAGGAGTGCAGAGCCATGGAGCACAAGCTACCCGACCTCCCGTATGCCAAAGACGCCCTGGCGCCCCACATCTCCGCCGAGACCCTCGAATTCCATCACGACAAGCACCATGCTGCCTATGTCGCCAATCTGAACAAGCTCATTCCGGGCACCGAGTTCGAGAACGCCTCGCTCGAGGACATCATCTGCAAGGCGCCCGCCGGCGGCATCTTCAACAACGGCGCCCAGGTCTGGAACCACACCTTCTACTTCAACTGCATGGGCCCCAATGGCGGCGGCGAGCCTTCCGGCGCCCTGGCCGATGCCATCGCCGGCGCCTTCGGCTCCTTCGCCGACTTCAAGGAGAAGTTCACCACCGCGGCGGCCACCAATTTCGGCTGCGGCTGGACCTGGCTGATCAAGAACGCCGAAGGCGGCCTGGAGATCGTCAACACCACCGGCGCGGGCAATCCCATGCGCGATGGCAAGACACCGCTGCTCAATGTAGACGTGTGGGAACACGCCTACTACATCGACTACCGCAACCTGCGGCCAAAATACCTGGAGAACTGGTGGAACGTGGTCAATTGGGACTTCGTGTCCGCTAACCTGGGGAGCTGAGCGGGCCGAACGCGGTCGTTGCCAAGCGGCGGCCGTGTCGCCTAAAATTGCTAGTTTACATGGCGACCGACGGCAGCCCATCGCTGCCGTTTTTGTTTTACACGATGCACAACCATTTGATGCCCACCTATGCCCGCCTGCCGGTGCGTTTCGAACGCGGGCGGGGTCCCTGGCTCTGGGACGAACGGGGTGACCGCTACCTGGACGCCCTGAGCGGCATCGCGGTCTGCAACCTCGGCCACGCCCACCCGGCGGTGGCGGAGGCCCTGTGCGAGCAGGCACGTACCCTCCTCCACGTATCCAATCTCTACCGCATCACGCTCCAGGAGCAGCTCGCCGACACGCTCTGCACCCGGGCTTCCATGGATACGGCGTTTTTCGCCAATTCCGGCGCGGAAGCCAATGAGGCCGCCATCAAGCTCGCCCGCCTCTGGGGCCATCGCCGCGGCATCGAACAGCCGACGATCATCGTGACCGACGGCAGCTTCCACGGCCGCACCCTGGCGACGCTCACCGCCACGGGCAATCGTCGGGTCCAAGCGGGCTTCGAACCCCTGGTGCACGGGTTCCTGCGGGTCCCGTACGACGACCTGGCTGCCATCGAGGCCATCGCTGAGCGCACGCCCGACGTGGTCGCCGTCCTGGTTGAGCCGATCCAGGGCGAAGGTGGGGTCCGGATCCCCAGTCCGGACTATCTGCCGGGTATCCGCCGCCTCTGTGACGACCGCGGATGGCTCATGATGCTCGACGAGGTCCAGACAGGGATGGGCCGCACCGGACGCTGGTTCGGCTGGGAGCACAGCGGCGCCATTCCGGACGTCATGACACTCGCCAAGGCCCTGGGCAACGGCGTACCCATCGGGGCCTGTCTGGCACGCGGTGAAGCAGCCACGATATTCCGTCCGGGCAGCCATGCGAGCACGTTCGGCGGCAATCCCCTGGTCGCGCGGGCCGCACTGGCGGTGCTGGAGGTCATGCATGCCGAAGGGCTCGTGGAACGGGCCGCCCGGCTCGGTGAGCGCATGCTCGGCGGCCTTCGGGAACGCTTGGCGGATCTGCCCGGCGTGGTGGAGATCCGGGGCCGAGGTCTGATGCTGGGAGTCGAACTGGATCGGCCCTGCACCGTGCTGGTAGAGCGGGCCCTGGAGGCGCGCCTGCTCATCAATGTCACCGCGGAACGGGTCGTGCGCCTGCTTCCGCCCCTGATCCTGGCCGACGACGAAGCCGAGCTGGTGATCGAAACCGTCTCCCGCTTGGTCACGGACTTCCTGCAGGAGTAATGCATTGCCGGTGCGGCACTTCCTCACCTTGCTCGACTTGAGCCCCGGCGAGCTCGGGGACCTGGTTGCACGGGCCATCGAACTGAAGGCCCGCTTGCGCCAAGGGCTGGACCGGGACCTGCTCCGCAATCGGACGCTGGCCATGGTCTTCGAGAAGTCCTCCACCCGCACCCGCGTCTCCTTCGAGGCGGGCATGGCCCAGTTTGGCGGCCATGCCTTGTTCCTCTCTCCACGCGACACGCAGTTGGGGCGCGGCGAGCCCATTGAGGACACGGCCCGCGTGCTCTCGCGCATGGTGGACATCGTCATGATCCGCACCTTTGAGCACGAAAAGGTGGAGCGGTTCGCACGCTACGCCTCGGTCCCGGTCATCAACGGGCTCACCGACCGCTTCCACCCCTGCCAGCTGCTGGCCGATGTGCAGACCTATATCGAGCATCGCGGCCCCATTCACGGAGCCACCGTGGCCTGGATCGGCGATGGCAACAACATGTGCCACTCCTATATCAACGCGGCCCGTCAATTCGACTTCCGGCTGAAGATCGCCTGTCCCGAAGGATTCGATCCGGATCCCGAGATCGTGGCTGGGGCGGCCGGACGCGTGCAGATCCTGCGGGATCCGCGGGAGGCGGCGCGCGGCGCCCAGCTGGTGGTCACCGACGTGTGGGCCAGCATGGGCCAAGAAGAGGAACAACAACGCCGCGCACGCGCCTTCGCCCCGTTCCGGGTGGATGCACGGGTCATGGCCGAGGCCGATCCCGACGCCCTGTTCATGCACTGCCTGCCCGCCCACCGCGGCGAAGAGGTCACCTCTGAAGTCCTCGAAGGCCCACAGAGCGTGGTCTGGGACGAGGCTGAGAACCGCCTCCACGCCCAGAAGGCCTTGCTGGAGTTCCTGCTCCTTCGCTGAACGAAGGCCTTGCGGACTGCGCAGGCCGGCAGCAACGCCATGGCCGCGGGTTCACCGCAGCGGCGGGGGGCGCGTGCTTGAGATCGCGATGCCGGTCCCCATTCAAAGGAGGAGCGCAGATCTCGCCATTGCGCAGGCTCAGCCGCGGGATACCGGCATCCGCACGTCACGCGGGGCCGGAGGCCGGTGCATCCCTTGCCGCCCATTCATTTCAGCCATGAGGAGTCAAGACGTGCCCACATCCCATCCACTCATCGACCAAGTCCGTGCAGCCCTGGAGGTGGAGCCCCGGGTGAACCTCCACCGGTACCCCATCCGCATCGAGATCGAAGGCGACGTGGTGACGCTCTCGGGCACCGTCGAGGACATCAGTGCCAAACGACGTGCAGTCCTCGCGGCCTCTGGGGTGCAGGGGGTGCGCGAAGTGATCGATGAACTCCGGGTGGCACCTTCGACGCCCATGGGCCAGGACGAGATCCTGGTGCACGTGCGCGATGCGCTGTACGCCGAACCGGCGTTCTGCGACTATCGGTTGGTGACCATCAATCACAAGCAGGAACGGGAGGTCGCGCGCGCCCCGGAACCCTCCCGCGGCGAGATCCTGGTCACGGTGGAAGCAGACGGGCGCGTGATCCTCGGCGGGACCGTAGGGGGGCTGGCCGACCGGCGACTGGCGGGCGTGCTGGCCTGGTGGGTGCCCGGATCGACAGACGTCAGGAACGACCTGCAGGTGGAGCCCCCGGAGGAGGACAACGACGGGGAGATCCTCGAAGCAGTGGAGCTGGCCCTGGAAAAGGACCACGCCGTGGACCACCACGACATCACCGCCGGATGCAAGGATGCCGTGGTCACCCTCGCCGGCGGCATCCCCACGGGCGCGCAGCGGCGTCTGGCCGAACACGACGCGTGGTACGTCGACGGGGTACGCGACGTGCACAACGAGCTTATCCCGGTAGACCCCGCCGGCGACTTCCGGAGCTGAAGGCCGCCGAATACAGGGGAGGGCGGTCCGCTCTACCGCACCGCCCTCCCCTCGCACTCACCGGGCGCGCGCAGACACACCCCCGGCCTCACTGCGGGACACGCTCCTCCTGTTTGCTCTCTCCGCCGGCCGGGGGATAGTAAGGATAGCCGTACGGGTAGCCCCATGGGGCTCCGTATCCCCACGGCCCGCCCCAGGGCCCGCCCCACGGCCCGTATCCATAGCCCCAGGGGCCGCCCCACCGGTAGCGGTCCCAGTACCAGTCGTCGTAGTAATCGTGGTCGTTACCGAACCACTCGCCGGGATCCATGAAATCGAACATGCCCGCCGACGACAGGCCACTGAACCCGTATGCCGCCACGGCCAGGGTCGCGACCGCCCACGGCCGCACCGAAAAGGTCTTGCTCATCCTCGTCACCTCTATCGTGTTGAAACCCGTTCTCCAGAACCACCCCACAGGAATCGCCTACTCCATCCCGCTGGGCGGCACCCCGTCACCGCTTGGAGGCCGGGGCCGGCGGCTTTCCTTCGGCCCCCTCCACCGGAGCGCTGCCCTCCGGGTAACAATACAGATGTGTCTTGGTCTCCGGCGTGCTCACATAGGTCACCAAGCAAGCCATGCCACTCTCGGCGTCCTTGATCTTGCGCACGATGAGATCGCCCTCACGCAGGTACGAGGCCTGAAACAGACCACCGCGTTTGCCCGCCGTCGAGTCGTAACACAAGATGTCCGGCCGGGTCTTGTCCGTGGATACGTACGAGACGAGGCAGACCTTCATGTTCGCCGGATCCACGATCCGGAACACGTGGAGATCGCCTTCGTGCAAATGGCCTGCCTCGGAGATCTCGCCCTTGAACTTGTACTGATAAGGATAGCAGGCCACGGCGGGTGAGGTTCCCGGGGTACTCACGTAGGCCACCACGCAGTTCATGCGGTTCTTGTGGTCGACGATCTTGCGCACGATGAGATCCTGAGACTTGATGTGCCCCACCTGCGTGAGCTGGGCACCGAAACCGGAACTCGCGTTGTAACACTGGATGACCGGGGATGTCCCCGAGGTGCGGACGTAGAACGCCAGACAGGTCTTGTTGGCGCCGAGATCGGTGATGTTGCGAATGATGAGATCGCCTTCGACCATCTTGCCGGTCTGCACCACCAGCGTGGGTTCGAACTCACCTGCAGTCGTAACGAGCGGCAGCAGCGCCAGCAGCCCGATCCATTTTTTCATGTGCGTTCTCCTCGGTGCCCGATGCGTGGCCGGATAAGGGGTAATGATGGCGTGCGGCGGCGGGGCTAGCAACCGCTCCGATCAAGTTTTGGTCCGCAGCGGCCGAGCCCTTGGCCCCGCCAGGTGGTCTCACGCATACTCGCCTGCAGCGGGCGGGCTCGTGAGCCCCGTATCAGGGTGCCATCCAATTTTGCTCAGAAGCGCCCCGGTACGACAGCGAGGGACGACAGACCATGAATCCTGCATCTGCGCGGTTCGATCCTGTGGTCGCGTGGACCATCCTGGCCTACGTGGCCGTCATGACCGCCATCGGTGTGGTTGCCTGGCGGCGTACCGCGGACCTGTCCGACTTTATACTGGGAGGCCGGCGTCTCGGGCGTTGGGTGACCGCGCTGAGCGCGGAGGCATCCGATATGAGCGGCTGGCTGCTGCTCGGACTGCCCGGCCTGGCGTACGCCTCCGGGCTGGAATCGGTCTGGCTCGCCGGCGGTCTGCTCGCGGGCACCTGGCTGAACTGGCGGTTCATGGCCGCGCGGCTGCGCACCGCCACTGTGAACGCCGGCGACGCCCTGACCCTGCCCGACTACTTCGAGCGCCGATTCGCAGACCCCCATCGGGTCCTGCGCGTGGTCTCGGCCTCGTTGATCCTGTTCTTCTTCACCTTCTACACCAGTTCGGGTCTCACGGCAGGGGCCAGACTGTTCGAAACGGTCTTCGGCGTCGACTATCACATCGCCGTGGCCCTGGGGGCCGGCGCCATACTGGCCTACACCTTCCTCGGCGGTTTCCTGGCGGTCTCCTGGACGGACTTGGTGCAGGGGCTCCTCATGCTCTTCGCGCTTCTGGCGGTGCCAGTGGTCCTGCTGGAAGCGTTGGGTGGCTGGCAGACGGCTCAGGCCCGCATCGCTGCGATCAATCCAGCCCTCGTGGACCCGTTCACCGACGCGACAGGAGAGCCGCTCGGTCTGATCGCGATTCTCTCCCTGCTCGGCTGGGGCCTCGGCTACTTTGGACAGCCGCACATCTTGGCGCGCTTCATGGCCATTCGCGATCCCGCCGAGATCGGCCCTGCCCGTCGCATCGCCGTGACCTGGGTGGCGCTCAGTCTCGGCGGTGCCTTGCTCGTGGGCCTGCTCGCCATCCCGCATCTACAACCCGCACTGGAAGGGCCGGACACGGAGAAAGTGTTCATCCACCTGGTCGGGGCATTGTTCCACCCCCTGCTGGCCGGGATCCTCCTGTCGGCCGTCCTGGCCGCGGTGATGAGCACCGCAGACTCCCAGCTCCTGGTCGCCTCCTCGGCCCTGACCGAGGATCTCTATCGCCCTTTCCTTCGCCCTCGGGCGTCACAGGTCGAACTGGTCTGGGTGGGGCGCACGGCAGTGGCCGTCATCGCACTGCTCGCATCGATCCTGGCTTGGAACCCGCAGAACAGGGTCCTGGATCTGGTCGCCTACGCCTGGGGCGGCTTCGGCGCTGCGTTTGGCCCGTCCCTGCTGCTGTCCCTGTACTGGCGCCGCATGACCCGCCAAGGCGCGCTCGCCGGCCTGCTGGTCGGCGGGGCGACCGTGATCGTCTGGAGCCGGCTCCAGGGCGGATGGTTCGACCTGTATGAACTGGTGCCGGGCTTCGTGCTGTCCGCGTTGGCCGTGGTGCTCGTCAGCCTGCTGAGCGCGCAGAAACGCTAGCGGCTTCTGTGCCGTCTCGCTGGGGACGCCTCCCAGTCCCATGCCCCGCGCTGCCGGCAAGACAAAGCCCCGCGGGTGGATTTCCACTCGCGGGGCTTGGCATTGGCGGAGAGGGAGGGATTACTCGCGCCTTCCCTGGCCCTCGCCCCTGCGGGGCCGCGCTGCGCGCGTTCCGCACCGCTCCCGGCGGTGCGGTCGAACCCTCTGGTCAGGTTCGAACCCCTCCCTCTACACGTCGGTGATACGACAAGCCCCGCGGGTGGATTTCCACTCGCGGGGCTTGGCATTGGCGGAGAGGGAGGGATTACTCGGGCCTTCCCTGGCCCTCGCCCCTGCGGGGCCGCGCTGCGCGCGTTCCGCACCGCTCCCGGCGGTGCGGTCGAACCCTCTGGTCGGGTTCGAACCCCTCCCTCTACACGTCGGTGATACGACAAGCCCCGCGGGTGGATTTCCACTCGCGGGGCTTGGCATTGGCGGAGAGGGAGGGATTCGAACCCTCGTGGGGCGTAATGCCCCCAACGGATTTCGAGTCCGCGCCGTTATGACCGCTTCGGTACCTCTCCCAGTTACAAGATTCCTCCGGCCAAGGCCCTGCGGGCCTCCCCCAACGGATTTGACTCGGGCCCTCCTGGCCCTCGCCCCTGCGGGGCGCGCTGCGCGCGTCCTCTCCGGCCTCCCTGCCTCCGAGTCGAGTCCGCGCCGTTAT
>JALVEU010000099.1 GCA_027030565.1 Gammaproteobacteria bacterium
GTCGGAGTGATCCCCGTCGTCGGAGTGATCCCCGTCGTCGGAGTGATCCCCGTCGTCGGAGTGATCCCCGTCACCGGAGTGATCCCCGTCACCGGAGTGATCCCCGTCACCGGAGTGATCCCCGTCGTCGGAGTGATCCCCGTCACCGGAACCGTCTCCTTGTGACGAACGGTCCTTGATCTCGCGTGCCAGGATGATCAGATCCCCGTCCGCCGAGAGCGTGCCTTCCACCTCGACGCGCTGGCCGTCGAAGAGCCCGGAGGCGGGCAGCCGGGTACTGGCATCGAAACGTACGCGGTAGCCCGAGAGTTGGAATTCACCACCGGACTGTGTCTGAATCAATCCCTGCACGATGCCTTCGACCTCGGCCTCGGCACGGTCCTCGTCGGCACCCCCGTCCCCCGTGCCCTTGCGCTCGATGCGTAGCGCCGCGAGCCTGCCCGCTGCGTCACGCAGCACCCGCGCCTCGATGCGATCGCCTGGTACGAGCGCGTCGAACCGCAGCGCCTGCCCCGCGTCGTCGCTGATCAGCGTGCGGGTGTCGACCCGCAGGCTGAACGTGGTGCTCCCGCTGTCCACCAGAAGGTCCCGGGTGCCCGTATCCACGTGGGTCACGCGGCCCTCGATCTCGACCTCCTCGCTCCGATTCTCCACTACACTAGCCATCAGGACGCCCTGTTGGATGGTGCCGCGCACCAGGACTTGATGCCCGTTTTGGACGATGCCGGCCAGGGCAGGGGGCTCGAATCGGGCACCACTGGCGTCCACGGGTTGCCCGTCGACCCGGAATGCGCCCACCCCCGTGAACCCGGAGACGAGCCCCTCGATACTGGCGTGCCCGGTGCCACCGATCGGCCCGCGCTCACGGATCTCCTCGGCCAGCACAAGGACCGGATCGAGGGCGGCCAGTCGTCCGCGCACGCTCACGGTCTGACCGTCTCGGAGCCCTGTCTGAGGGAGTCGCGCGCCGCCGTCGAACTCCACCTGCGTGCTGCCGACCCTGAACGAACCACCCGCAGCATCGGTCTGCAGCCCACTCACCAGTCCCACGAGCCGTACGTCCGCTCCCACGCCCGAGCCGGCCGCTGGAGAAAGGCGACTGGCCCGCAGGCGACCGGTGGCCTCGTCGAAGTAGCCCGTGACCTCGACGAACAGGGCCGCCTTGAGCGTCTCGGGCGCGAGCCCAGAGAACACCGTGTAACCGGACTCGGCCTCGACCTCGGTTCCGAACACCGGAAAACGCAGGATGGCCGGTCGGGTCTGATCCGCCTGGGGTGTGGCCCCGATGGGACCGATGAGCTCGGGATCGTAGACCACGCGGTGCGCTTCACCCCGAGTCCCATCCTCGCTGAGGCTCCCCTCCACGTTGACCACCATGCCCACGCCGAGCTGTGCTTCGCTGGCCGGTCGGCCGTCGATCACCACGTCCGCGCCGGTCACGTCGAATTCGACGCCGTTGACGAAGATGCTGCCGAAACCGGCGATGGGGCCGCTGACGAAGCCGGTACCGCCGATGCCACCGCCGGCCAGGGAGAGCGTCTCTCCGCCGCAAGAGGTGAGAGTGAGGGCGGCCAGCACCACGGCCAGCCGCCGCAGCCGCTCAGGAATCTGCTGTCGCATCGCTCGTGTCCTCATGAATGGAGGCTTCGGCGGGTGCCTGAATCTCGTAGATACCAAGGCCCAGGCGTACACGCCCCGTGCCCTGCACCCCCGGGGTACTGTCCCGGTCGTGGCGTGCGAGCCACTCGTCGAGCTGCTCCAGGACGTTCTGTCCGAGACGCGCGGCGAGCCGCTCGAACTCGCGCACGTGCTCCACGGGCACGTTGTCGTACAGCACTTTGCGCTGGAAACGGGCCTGCGCGGGGGGATGGGTGATGTTGTGATCGATGGTCTCGATGAGATCTCGCGTGTCCGTGCCCAGCACCTGGAGCTTCTCTTCGTCTCCGGCCATGGGGACGTAGCCGCGGGCGGTGAGGCGGAACTCGCCGTGTGGCGTGGTCTCCATGGCGCCGACACGGAGCAGCTCGTCGGCCATCGCCCGGGGGGTCATGTCACCGCTGTAGCGGCGCACCAGCTCGGAAAAACTGCGTGGACCGTCGAAGGGGAGGATGTCGGGATCCCCCTTGCGATCCAGGAAGTCCTCGTCCCGCAGCCATCCGGAAATGATACGCGCCGCACGGTTGTAACGCTCGTCCAATTCCACCTGTTCCACCGGCGGCAGCTTGCGCAGGCGGGCCACCTCCTTGCGGCTCAGCCCCGTGAGCACGGCGATCCGTGAGGTGGACTGCTTGCGGCCGGGTACGGCGAACTCTTCCTGTGCGACCTCCACGTAGGCGCGTCGCAGCAGTTCCTCCACCGCCGGACAGGAGATCCCATGACGCAGGAGGATCCGGACCAGTGGCTTGAGGATGCGGACGATTGCAGTAACGACGGCTTGGTTACGCGGCTCCATAGTGGTCCTCGGTAGCAGGGGCGGCGCAAGGGGCCGGACACCTCCGGCGGCTGCGGGATGCTACCATGTCCTGGGATCGCCAATCAGGGAAAACAGTCCCATATTCCCAATCATAGCCATGTCTCTGCATGTGCGCCAAGCATTTGACGCCCGCTTTCGCGACCCGGGCAAAGAAAACCCGGGCCGAAGCCCGGGCAATCCAGCCTCAGGGAAGAAGGGGGTCAGTCGCCGCCCTTGATGAGCTCGTTCTCGTGACAGTTGGCGCAGCCGATGGGCGTGCCCTTGGCCACGGTCACGAACTTCTGCCCGCTGGTGCACAGGCTGCCTTTGCTGTTCTTGCACTTCAGCTTGCGCTCGGCGGCCGTGCGGGACAACACGGTCCCTTCGCCGTTGACCCCATGGCAGCTCTGGCAGGCCGCCTTGCCGGACTTCTCGAACACGTCCTCGTGCTTGTCGTTCCAGCGCTGGTCGGGCCCGTTGTAGTCGGCGATGGGATGCATGCCGTGCGGCCCTTCCAGCTCCAGCGGCAGTCCTTTGTCCGTGGGCTCGTGGCAGGTGGTGCACTCGATGAGCGTGCCGGCGTGACCCTGGAGCTGCTCGGCGGCGATGTTGTCGTTGGCGAAGGGATTGGCATTGGGCCAGATGGCGTGCGTGCTGTTGTGGCAGCCCTCGCACTTGATCCCACCGTGGCCCTTGCTCAGCCGGTACAGGACGTCCACCGTCTGGCCGTTGGCGTTCTTGCCCTGGTTCTCAGCAAACCGCGAACCCGGCGCATGGTGGACGGCTGCGATCTTCACCGGCTGCCCGACCCCCGGCACCGTGACCTGCTGGGTCACGTAGGCCTGGAGCAGGCGGATGCCGTCGTCGGCGACGATGGCACCGGCCGGATGGTTGGGATTCAGGGCGTCGCCGGTGTGGCAGCTCTGACACATGGGCTCGTTGGCCCAGGGCACGCGGAGCGAGCCGTCCAGCACGAAGTCACCCGGGTTGCTGGTGGAGACCTTCAGGCTGAAGTCGTTACCCACTTGCTCCATGTCGCCATGGCAGTCCTGACAGACCACGCCGCCCGAGAACATGGCGCCCCGCAGGCATTGGGTGCGTTTGCCCGGATGGCACTGATAGCAGGTCTGCTCCAGCACCTGCTCGGCCACCTGGGGATCGCGGCCGGCCGGGGAGGGCATGGACGGGAAGAGCGTCTGGCCGTTGTACGGCGGGAGCGTGCCGTGGTGCTCGTGCATGGCACGGGACATGGAGACGTGGTAGGTCTGTTGACGGCCCTGCAGACCCTGCTCCGGCTCGTCCACGGGCCCGGCCTGGGCCAGATCCAGAGCCGGGGAGTAATGGCAGCGCGAGCACTGGATCGGTCGCTGGTTGTCCAGGCAATCCGGATCGTTGGGATCGGCGGCCGCGTCACAGACCATGGACACCAGCTGCTTGTTGCTGTCCCAGTTCCGGTACTTGGCCCCATGCTTGGCGTCGTGCAACCGCAGGATGTTGATCTTCGCAGCGTTGAGCAGCTTCTGCTCCGGCGTGTCGCCCGGCGCGTCGTCGATGGTGGCCACCTGAAATGGCGTCTGGAAGACGGCCGCCCCGGTGCACTGGGTGCTCTGTAGATCGGCGGGCAGACGCGGGTCTGCACAGTCGATGGGGTCCACGTGACAGTTCTGGCAATCTGCCTCCGAAGCCACCGGCGCCACCAGATCGATACTGCCCAACTCGTTGCCCGTGGCCTTCTCCAGGGCCGAGACCCGCAACAGCGGA
>JALVEU010000100.1 GCA_027030565.1 Gammaproteobacteria bacterium
GCCCGCGCGCGTTTCCAGATCCACGGCCGGCCGGAGGACTGGGTGGGATGCCGGCCCTGTCCCCTGCACCCCGGGGAATGCACTTTTGCGGCCGGGCCCGGGGAACCCGACCCCGCATCATCGGGCAGGCCGCCGGTCACAATCCGGCTACCGGTCAGAAACTACAGCGCGCTCATGCACGAATCTGTGCTACCCTGCAATGACAAATATCAATTCATACGGCCTTTCCCGAATACCGCGCCGTTCCCTCCTTGACTAGAGTACGTCGTGTGCGCCGTTCCCGAGGGCACCTCCTCATGACACGTTTCCACCGGCGGCTGCTCACGGCGCTGCTGATCTCGGCGGTCCTGCTCGGATTCAACATCCTCGCAGTGGTCAACGGCGCAGGTTCCTTGACCCATCTCGTCCTGCGTCCCTTCCACTGACCGCAGCCGGGAATGCCGCCAACGCCCTCCGAATGTGCCGGGTGAGAGGCCCGGGGCATTCGATCATCGGGAAATGACCAGTCCCCCGCATCCACGTGATGCGCATCCGTCCCGCATGTCGGCGCAGGGCCCTCGAATCGCCCGAGTCGGTGGCGACCGCGATACAGGGCATCCCAAGTCGTTGCAGGGGCCGCTCCGGATCCCAGCGGAGCAGGGACTCCAGGGCGGGCAGCGCCACCGCCGGAGGGGTTCGGGCCATCTCCAGGGCCACCTCCTCGGCGACCTGAGGCGCCACCGAGGGGCCCATGAGGTTGCCCACCATGAGGCGCAGCGCCTTGGGTAGGTCACGGCGAAAGGGCACCAGGAGCCTGCGAACCTCACGCTCTTCCAGGTGCCCATAGTCGAACACGAATGGATCCACGAGCACGAGGCCGGCTGCGGGGCAGCCGAGCCGGCCGACGGCCTCGAGCACGGCCGCCGCCCCCAAGGAATGCCCCACCAGGAGGGGATCGCGCAACTCCAGGGCCTCGACCAGGTCGCACACGTCCTGGGCGAAGCCCGGCACGTCGCACGGCTCCCGTGCAGGAGAAGCGCCATGACCGCGCAGATCCGGCACGACCAGGGTGCAGTGATGGGCGAGCGGTTCGACCAACGAGGTCCAGAAGCCGCCGTGGCAGCACCACCCGTGCACCAGGACCAGGGGCTGTCCACGCCCAAATCGCCGGTAACGCAGCGGCCGGTGGCGCAGGGTGGCGACGCCGTCCGGGATCCATGCCCGTCGGTCTCCGGACGCCACGGCTGGTAGAATAGAGGTCATGGGGTATCGAGTATGGCGCACTGCGCCCGGCTGGGCACACCACCCATCACGGAACGACACGGTATACGAGGAGGATTTCAGGTGCCGACACGCGTCGCCCCAAGGCCTGCACGCGACGACCTGGCCGCTGCGCTGGGCCATGTACCACTCTTCTCGGCCCTGGAGACTGGCGAACTGGAGCAGATCGCCGCGACCGTGCGCAGTATCGAACTCAAGCGCGGTGAGACACTGTTCACTGCAGGTCAGCATCCAGAGGGCATCTACGTGGTCACGGACGGCCTGGTCAAGCTCTCCATCATGGCCCCCGACGGGGCCGAACGCATCGTCGACCTCATCACCCCGACGCATGCCTTCGGAGAGGCGCTCGCCTTCCTGGACCGGCCCGCGCCGGTCACCGCCACCGCACTGGAACACTCGCGGCTCCTGCTGGTCCCGAGGCGCATGGTGGCCGATGCGTTGCAGGAGGCCTCGCCGCTGGTGCGGCGCATGCTGGCCGGCCTGAGCCAGCGGCTCCACTATCTGCTCATGGACATCGAGTCGGTGTGCCTGCACTCGGCCCGCGAGCGTGTGATCCGTTATGTCTTGTCCCTGCGCGAGGAGGAACACGGGACCGCAGCGGAGGTCCAGCTCCCGGCCCGCAAGCACGTCATCGCCGCACGGCTCAATTTGACTCCAGAGACGTTCTCCCGGGTCCTCCACGAGCTGGCGACAGAGGGGCTCATCGAGGTGGCGGGCACCCGAATCCGGATCCCGGACGTGCTCAAGCTGCGCGGCAAGTGCGTCCGCTGCTGACGGACCCGCTGGCGACGCTCAGGCGTCCGGCTTGAGGATCCGCCAGCGGGGATCGTCCGGCGGGCCTTCCAGGGCTCCACCGTTCAGGGCCGGGTTCCAGGCGACGAGGCGTTCGATGCGCTGGGCGAGTTCGAGATCCTTGTCCGTGACTCCACCGGCCGAGTGTGTCGACAGGGTCACCGTGACGCGGCCCCAGGCGATCTCCAACTCCGGGTGATGGAAGGCGGCCTCGGCGAGGAAGCCGATGGCGTTGGCCACCATGAGTGCACTCTTCCAGTCGGTGGTCACGTACTCGCGACGGACGGCCCCGTCGGCCCACCGCCAGGCGCCCAGTTCACCCGTGAGTCGCTCCCGAACCTCCACTTCGGCGTAGACCCGATCTTCACTCATGTTCGGCCCCCTGTCTATGAGTGTGGCCGCAGCACCCAGAGTTTAGGCCGTGGCGCGCGCTTTTTCAGGGGCCGCCCAACCGCCGCCGCTCCCGCCAAGCCACAACCAGAAGAAGCAGGGCCAGCGCCAGCGTCCACCAGAAGCCCAGGGTGGGGATCTTCTGGGCTGGCGGGATGAGCAACCAACCGGTGTTGTCCACCCCCACGCCCCCGGCAGGAATGAGCAGCACGGTGGGATTGCTGCCTTGACCGTGCTCGTCGGTGGTGAGGCCGCGGATCCCCCCGGGCAGGGTGCCGCGATCCACCTCGACCACGGTCTCCCCGGGCGGCACCGCCTGCTGGAAGAAACCGTTCTCATCGGTTCGGATCCGGTAGATTCCACCCGTGGCCGTGGTCACCGTGACCAGGACGTTGGGCAGCACCGAATCGCCGGGTTCCAGCAGGCCGTCCCGGTTCCGATCGATGTACACGGTCCCTTCGACACGGGCCAGCTCCGCTGGGAACTGATAGCCGTTGTCGTCTCGCGCCACACCCCCGGCCGGGACCACCACGGTCGTGGGATCGTTGCCATCCCCGTGTGCGTCGGTGGTGAGGGTGGCGCCAGCCGGCAACGAGGCATCGTCCACGTCGATGACCGTGGCACCCGGCACCACCAGCCGGGAGAAGCCTCCGTCCGTCCCGGTCAGCAACGTGTAGACCGCACCATTGGCCGCGGTGATGACCACCCGCACACCGGGCAGGGGCGTATCGGCCGCAGGATCGAACAGGCCGTCGCCGTCCACGTCGTGATAGACCGTGCCTTCCACTCGCGCCGACTCGGTGGCGGGCAGCACGACATAGCCGGTATCGTCGCGGGCCACGCCGCCCACGGGCACGTCCACCGTGGTCGAGTCCGTGCCGTTGCCCAGGTCGTTGCGCGTGAGCACCACCCCCTCCGGCAGATCCGCCTCCACCACGTCCACCACGGTGGGTCCGGCGGGTACGATCCGACTGAACTCACCGTTGGCGTCGGTGACCAGCGTGGCCACGCCACCGGCCGAGTTGGTGACCACCACCCGCACGCCCACGTAAGGGATGTCGATGCCGGGATCGTAACGTCCGTTGCGGTTCTCGTCCTGATAGACCCGGCCTTCCACGCGCGAGGTCTGATCGGTGGAGTCCACATAGCCCGTGTTGTCCCGAGCCACGCCGCCGAGCGGGACGCTCACCGTGGTCGGGTCACTGCCCTCGTCATGGGCATCGGTCGTCAAAGTATAGTTGGGCGGCAGCGCCGTCTCGTCCACGTCCACCTGGGTCTGGCCCACGGGCACCACCCGGGAGAAGTACCCGCCGGCGTCGGTCACCAGGTTGTGCACGTCTCCATTGCTGTCGGTGACAGCGACCGGGACGCCGGCCAGCGGGGTGTCCGTGGCCGGGCCGTCATAGACACCATTGGCGTTGGCGTCCAGGAACACCACACCCTCGACCCGCCCGCCGAGGTGGCCGAAATTGTAGTCTACGAGGGCATCCGCCGAGACGATGGTGATGTCGCTGACCGCCTGTGCCGTGGCGTCGGTGGCCGGCGTACCGTTGCCGGGACTCCCCACCTGGGCGCCGGTGGCCTCCAGCCCCGCCGGCCGGGTCTCGGTCACGGTGTAGGTACCCGGCCGCAGCCCGTTGAACCGGTAGGCCCCGTCGGTGCCCGTGCTCAGGCTGCGGTTGACGGGGTTGCCGAGATCGTCGACACCGGTGAGACGCACCTCCACGTCTGGGATCACCAGGTCTTCGCCCGGATCCCGCACCGC
>JALVEU010000101.1 GCA_027030565.1 Gammaproteobacteria bacterium
AGAAACAGCGGGTCCACTTCCATGTCCACCGCCACGCGGACGGCGTGGCCCATTTCCATGCCCATTCCCACGCGGGCGAGCAGGGGCCGCACGACCCCGACCATCACCACCACGAACACACGCGGGGCTTTCCGCTGCGGGCGTTGGCCGTGGGCCTCATGCACGGCATGGCCGGCTCCGCCGCGCTCATCCTGCTGACCCTGCAAACCGTGCAGACGCCGCTGACCGGCCTGGCCTACATGGCACTGTTCGGTATCGGCTCCATCGCCGGCATGGCCGCCCTGTCGGCCGTCATTGCAGTCCCCATGCAGCGCACGGCGCGCAGTCTCGCGAGCTTGCACGGGGTGATGACGCTCACCGTAGGCGTGATCACCCTCGGGCTCGGGCTGTACACCGCCATACCGATGGTTCTTGCCGTGCTCGCATGATTTTTCCCGGAGAATACGTGCGGCCTGCCGAGATCTGGGTATACAGCCCTCACTCCGAGTAAAGCGCCAGGAGGGCCATAGCAGGGAGAAGCGCGGCGGGTCGGGTCGTCCGAGCAGCGTGCGCAGCCCCCCATGTTGTACGAGCTTTCTGATCGCGTGCGTGGCCCGGGGTATACTCGTCAGCCTTCCGCAGGAAACGATGGATGGTGTTGTGATGGCAACGGGAGAATTGGCTGGTGCGGCAGCGGAAGCGCGCATTCGCCAGCCTGCACCCAGAGCTGTAGCGACCTGGCTTTACGTGGTCTGCGCGCTGATCTTCGCCATGGTGGTCCTCGGGGGGATCACCCGGCTCACCGGCTCCGGCCTCTCCATGGTCGAATGGGATCCCATCTTCGGGATCGTGCCGCCCCGTTCCGAAGCGGACTGGCAGAGTGTGTTCGACAAGTACAAGGCTTCGCCGGAGTACCAGAAGGTCAATGTCGGCATGGATTTGGCCGGTTTCAAGCGAATCTTCCTGATCGAGTATGCGCACCGGGTGCTGGGGCGCACCATCGGGCTGGTGTTCCTGCTCCCGTTCCTGTGGTTCTGGTGGCGCCGGCGCCTGCCGCAGGGCTTCGCACCCAAGCTGGTGACCATGTTCGTGCTGGGCGGACTGCAGGGGCTGCTCGGCTGGTACATGGTCAAGAGTGGACTGGTGGACGATCCGCACGTGAGTCAGTATCGACTGGCCGCCCACTTCATGTTCGCCGTGGCCCTCTATGGCTACATTCTCTGGGTGGCGCTGAGCCTCTGGCCGGGGCGCCCCGCGCAGGGCGCGAATACGGCTTTCCGGGCGGCCGTCTCGGGTGTGTTGGTCCTCGTGCTGCTGACCATGACGGCGGGTGCGTTCGTGGCGGGTCTCAGGGCCGGCCACGCCTACAACACCTTTCCGCTCATGGACGGCCACCTGATCCCGCCCGGGCTATGGGCCATGCAACCCTGGTGGCTCAATCTCTTCGAGAACGGGCTGACGGTGCAGTTTACCCACCGGCTCCTGGCACTGCTCACGCTGGCCGCCGTGCTCGGCCTGTGGGCCGCGCGCGGTGCACTCCGGAAGGCCGGTCGGTGGGTCTTGCATCTTTTGGCTCTGGCCGGTCTCGCCCAGGTGGCCCTGGGGATCGCCACATTGCTGCTGGTGGTTCCCGTCCCTCTGGCCTCTGCACATCAAGCCGGGGCCTTGGTGGTCTTCACCCTCCTGGTGGTGCTCATGAGCCGGGTGTTCGGCGCCGGCAGGCGGCTGGAGGAAAATTGATTTGCAGGGTGTCCGGCGGTAAGCTTGCGCGCCGATTTTTCACCTGGAGCGGGAAGGCATGCGGCAGAAACTGGTAGCCGGTAACTGGAAACTCAACGGTTCCCTGGCCATGACGCGCGAGCTGATCGGGGGTATCCTGGACGGAATGGGCAGCAGCGGCGGGGTCGAGGTGGCCGTCTGCCCACCGTACGTATATCTCCCGCTGGCGCACAGCCTGCTCGAGAATGCTGCAGTGCGGCTCGGGGCGCAGGACGTCTGCGACCAGGACTCCGGGGCCTTCACCGGCGAAGTGTCCGCGCCCATGCTCCGGGAAGTGGGGTGCCATTATGTGATCGTCGGCCACTCGGAACGGCGCAACCTGTACGGGGAGAGCGACGAACTGGTGGCCAGGAAGTTTGCCGCTGCCCGCCGTGGCGGCCTGGTGCCCATTCTCTGTGTGGGCGAGTTGCTGGAGGAACGGGAGCAGGGTGTCACCGAACAGGTGGTCGCCCGGCAGCTGGACGCCGTGCTCGATCTGGAAGGCATCGGGGCCTTCGGTGACGCCGTGGTGGCCTATGAACCGGTATGGGCCATCGGGACCGGCAAGACCGCCACACCGGAGCAGGCCGAGGCGGTCCATGCGTTCATTCGGGAGCGGCTGCGGGCTCACGATCCGGCCGTGGCCGAAGGGTTGCGCATCCTGTATGGCGGCAGCGTCAAGGGGTCCAATGCGGCTGAGCTCTTCGCGCAGCCCAACATCGACGGTGGACTGATCGGCGGCGCCTCGCTGCAGGCCGAGGAGTTCCTTGCCATTTGTCGGGCCGCGGGTTGAGGGTCTTGCATTGAGCACCTTGTACGCCATTCTCACCGGCCTCGACGTGCTGCTGGCGGTGGCGCTCATCGCCTTGGTGCTCCTGCAGCACGGAAAGGGCGCGGATGCCGGCGCAGCCTTCGGCAGCGGGGCGTCGGCGACGGTCTTCGGGGCCCAGGGTTCGGCGTCGTTCTTGACCAAGATGACCGCCTGGCTGGCGGCGGCGTTCTTCGCCAACAGCCTGGCGCTGGCCTACATGGCCGCGCATCGACCGAAGACCGAGAGCGTGATCGACAAGTTGCAGACCGAGGCCCCGGCACCGGAGCACGCCGCCGGGTCGGAGCCACAGGTGCCCGCCGTGCCAGCACCGGACCTGCCCTCGCAGGAGGCGGCTCCCGCTGCCGGTACGGAAGACCTCCCTGCTCCCCCACCTGGGGTGCAAGTCCCGGAAAAACAAGACAATTAGCCAACTTGATAGTACGATAACCAACAATCATTAGCTTCCGCTCATGCCGATGTGGTGGAATTGGTAGACACGCTGTCTTGAGGGGGCAGTGGCGAAAGCCGTGCCGGTTCGAATCCGGCCATCGGCACCAACACCGACGCGGCGTGCAGGCATCCAGGCATGCCTGTGCGCGTTCTTCAGAGCGGGCGGCCGAGGCCGCGGGTAGGCGGTGTGGCCGCCCACCCTCCCGTTTGGCGGTGCCGGGCCCGAAGATGCGGTGAGAGGACGGATGCTCGAAAACTATCTGCCAATCCTGATCTTCCTCGGCATCGGCCTGGCCATCGGCGCCATTGCCTTGGGCCTCGGTGCGTTGATTGGGCCCCGTCGTCCGGATCCGGCCAAGGACTCGCCCTACGAGTGTGGCTTTGAGGCCTTTGAGGACGCACGCATGAAGTTCGACGTGCGGTACTACCTGGTCGCCATTCTGTTCATCATCTTCGATCTGGAGATCGCCTTCCTGTTTCCCTGGGCCGTGGCACTCCACGGGATCGGCCTGCTGGGTCTGCTGGCCATGGCCCTGTTTCTCGCCGTGCTGGTGGTGGGCTTCATCTACGAGTGGAAGAAGGGGGCCCTGGAATGGGAATAGAGGGGATCCTGGAGAAGGGCTTCGTGACCACCACGGCGGACCAGCTCATCAACTGGGCACGCACCGGTTCGCTGTGGCCCATGACCTTCGGCCTGGCCTGCTGCGCGGTGGAGATGATGCATGCCGGTGCCTCGCGCTATGACTTGGACCGCTTCGGCATCCTGTTCAGGCCGAGCCCCCGGCAGTCCGACGTGATGATCGTGGCCGGCACGTTGTGCAACAAGATGGCGCCCGCGCTGCGCAAGGTCTACGACCAGATGGCCGAGCCGCGCTGGGTGATCTCCATGGGCTCGTGCGCCAACGGTGGCGGGTATTACCACTACTCCTACTCGGTGGTGCGGGGTTGTGACCGCATCGTGCCGGTGGACATCTACGTGCCCGGATGTCCGCCGACGGCCGAGGCCCTCCTCTACGGCATCCTGCAGCTGCAGAACAAGATCCGTAACACCAGCACCATCGCCCGCTAGATCCATGTCCAACGCCCGAGACCGTTTGCAACGCCTGCACGACACCCTCCGGGAGCGCCTGGGCCACCGGCTGGTGCGCCTGGAGATGGACGGTGGCGAGGTGACGGCGCAAGTGGAG
>JALVEU010000102.1 GCA_027030565.1 Gammaproteobacteria bacterium
CTGTTCGCCGTGGTGCTGGGTGCGAGCATCAGTGTGGGCAGCCCGGCCTTCGCACTGGCCGCAGGGATCCTGTTCTCCACGCTGTTCACCCTGCCCATGGCCATCGCGTCCTTGACCGGGCTCCACGCCGACGGCCGCGAGCTCCTGGCCCGCTCGGCCCGCGCCGCCCCCTATGTCACCGCGGGCCTGTTCTTCGGGGCCGCCCTGGTGTTGGGGGCGCAGGGAATCGATGTCGGTCCGGACCATCTGCGGGCCACCCTCATGCACGCCAGCTGGGCAGGACTGGGCCTGGGCTTCCTGGCGGGCTTCGTGTTCAGCTTCAACCCCATCTCCTTTGCTTCCATCCCGGTGGTCCTCGCCTACGTCACCAAGGCCCACGAGGAGCGCAGGGCCGTGCTGCTCGGCGGGGCATTCGTGGGCGGGCTGGTGCTCACGCACGTGGTCCTCGGGATCGCAGCGGGGTTGGGTGGCGAATGGGTGCGCGAGGTCATGGGGCGGTTCTGGGGCCTGCTGCTGGGCCCATTCCTGATCGTGCTGGGGCTCATGTGGCCCGGCTGGCTGCGTCTGCGACTGCCCTGGATCTCGGTGCGCGTCCGCCCGGTGCAGGGGACGCTCGGTGCCGCGCTCCTGGCCGTGCCCTTCTCCGTGGCTGTGTGTCCTTTCTGCGCCCCCGCCCTGCTCATCGCGCTCACCGCCTCGGCGGCCATCGGCTCGCCGGCCTACGGGGCCGCCCTGCTGATGGCCTTTGCGCTGGGCCGCAGCATTCCGATCCTGATCGGCGCATGGAGCATGGGCTGGCTCGAGTCCCTGCGCGTGGTCTCGAGACACCAGCAGGCCTTCGAGGTGCTGGGTGCCCTGGTCCTCATCGCCACTGGCGTCTATCTGTTGAACGAGTATTTCCTGTGGGTTCCCCTGTCATGAACGCGCGCCTGGGCGCAGACCACGAAAAACGACCGGGGACCGCATTCTCCTGGCTCGCCCTGTTCACCAGTCTCGGCACGCTGATCTGCTGCGCTCTGCCCATCACCCTGGTCACACTGGGGCTGGGCGCCGCCGTGGCCGCGCTGACCAGCAGCTTTCCGCTGCTCATCACCCTGAGCCAGCACAAGGGCTGGGTGTTCGCCGTCTCGGGGGGGATGCTCGTCCTGGCGGCCTGGCTCACCTGGGGACCGCGCGGACGGCGCTGCCCGGCGGACCCGGCCAAGGCCGACGCCTGCGCCCGCGCACAGCGCTGGAACCGGCGCATCCTGGCCGTCTCCATCGCCGTGTGGCTGAGCGGCGCCTTCGCCGCCTTCGCCCTGTATCCCCTGGCGCGCTGGTGGGACGGCCTGTGAGCCCGCGCCTCTACAGCATCGGCCAGGTGGCCCGACGCACGGGCCTCTCGCACGACACGCTGCGCTACTACGAGCGCATCGGCCTGCTTCCCCGCGTCGGCCGCGACGCAGGCGGCAGACGCCTCTACGACAAACAGGATCTCTCGGACCTGCGCTTCATCCGCCGCGCCCAGGCCATGGGCTTCACCCTGGAGGAGATCCGCCTGCTGCTGCAGATGCGCACCGATCCCCAGCACGCGCGCACCGAAGTGCGCGAACTCACAGCCGCGAAACTGAAAGAGACCGAGGCGCGCCTGCGCGAGATCGAGACGCTGCGTGACGAGCTCCGGCTCCTGCTCAACCTGTGCAGGGGCTCCGCGAGCGGCTGCCCGATCATCGAATCGCTCGGGGACGAGTCCGAAGGCAACCCCTGACTCCCGGGCCCGTATGACGGCCGGCCCGTGCGAAACGGCTATACTGCCGCCCCATGCGCTGGGAACCCTGGATACGACGCAAGATGGCGGTGGTGGCTGCGATGCTGCTGCCGGCACTGGCACTGACCATCTATGTCTGGATGAAATGGGGCCCACGGTGGTGGGTGGATCGGCCGGCCTACGATCTCGTGTTCTCGGCCCTGGACCAGGCGGTTCCCGGCGAGCGCGGGCTCGAGGTCCGCTATGGAGTGGAAGAGGGCAAGGTGGTTGCCCGTCTACGCCATGCGCGAGGCCGTACCGTCTATCTGCGCGGCCTTTATTACTACGATCACGACTCGGGCTCGGCACAGCGTATGACCCTGAACCTCCCGACTACGCTCGACCAGTTGGCGGACGGAACCGTCCTGGGCATCTTCACCTTCGGTGGAAAGCGCGTCTCCTCGCGTCCCGTGGCACCCGACGGCTACCGCTGGGGTGAGAATCCGCAGGCCCAACCCGGCGCCGTGAATGAGCTGGTCTTCGGACCCAAGGGCGCATATCGGTACTTCATCGAGAAGGACGGCGCGGTCTGGCCGGTGCCGGCCGATGGCCGGGTGTTCAACGACGTACGGTTCATCGGCTGGATCGTTTCCGATTCCCCCACCACTGGAGGGACCGGGCGCTCACCCTGACCGCGCCCCACCTTCAGCCGGTTTCCTGACCCTCGTGTAGGACCATGGCGTCCTGCGGATCGGATGCAGTACCCAAGCCGGGTTCGGTCACCGTGGTACGAGCCCGCGTTGGAACGACCTCAGGCCCCGGAATGCGGTGCTGGCCACCGGCACAGGGTAGACCGACGCAGCGCAGGTGTCGGACGAGAAACGCGCCGAGTTCCCGATGGATCTGGCGCGACTCCGGGGCATCGGCGACGCGTACGTGGTCACCATGGGACAGCCCTTCGTAGACGTTGAGCTCGGCCTCCACCCCCGCCTCGCGCAATCGGCGATGCACCCGGACGGTGTGGCTGAGGAACAGATCCCGCGTGCCGGTCACCAGATAGGTGGGTGGGAATCCCGTGAAGTCCCCATAGACCGGGGAGAGCAGCACTTCGCGCAAGTCGTGTCCGTCCGCATACAGCCGCGCCGCCGCCTCCAGCATGCCGTCGTAGGTCACCAGGGTGCGATCCACGCCCTCATTGATCCAAAGGCTATCGCCGGTCTTGGTCAGATCGGCCCAAGGCATCGCCAGGTACAACGCCCCCGGAAGGGGCAGCCCAAGGGCCTTGACCCGATGGAGCAATGCCATGGCCAACCCTCCGCCTGCCGAGGACCCTCCCACGGCCAGGGTGAGCGGGTCACGGTCTCGGAGGAGGGCCCGATACACTGCCAACGCATCGTCCAGGGCCGCCGGAAAAGGATGCTCGGGAGGCATCCGGTAGTCCACGGCGAGCACCGGAATGCCGAGGCGCCGAGCAATGAGAACGGGCTCTTTGAGGCCCGCTACGCCAGCGTTGAAGACGTACGTCCCCCCATGGAGGTACACCAAGAGATGCTCGCGGTGTTCCGGAGCCGGCCAAGTCGATTTCACTGAATAGACGTGGACGCCCCCCAGCCGACCGGGTTCCAAAGTCACCGAGAGCCGCGCGGCCGTTTTCAGTACCGCCTTCGTCGCCGACGCGGCAAACCGCCGCCTCTTCCGCAGCCAGGCATCGGAATCGGCCGGAGCCCGCCGCCGGGCCTTCGCCACCTTGTAGGGGGGTCGCCGCTGCACGGCGGTGCGCAGCACCTGGCTCGCTGCATCCGGCAAGGGGATATTCCTCGCAGGCACCGGCCAGCCCGGATCACGGGCCCAAAGCGCCACGGCCGCAATCAGCCCGAGCCCGGCCATGCTCCCAAGCCCGAGCCGGAATCCCGCCCCCATAGTGAAATTCTCCCTTTACATCCCCTGCTCGATAGTGTAACTGCGATTTCAGGAACATGCCCACGCACACACACGCTGGTCGCCTCAAGCCCGTGAACCTGCACACAGAACCGCCCAGCTCGTGGCCCGTGCGCAGGAAAGGCGAAACCGGCAACCTCCGATATTCATGGACCGAGGCGCGACCCGGTTGGTACGAATGGCGGAGCGATGGGCCATGGCGAAAGGAACCAAATCCCCAGTCTGTTGCCCCTCATTTGCAGGAACCGACGATCTACGACATCATGCCCGGCCCGCCCTGAGCGCCACTTCTCCACTATGGCCGTGCGCTGCGCTACGCCAAAATCGCCCGCCTTGTCGGGGCCTGTGCCGGTGCCCCCGTGGCCCGGCGGGGCGGCGGCTCCGCCCCCCGAATAGACGCGCGCGCAGGGACCGATGAGCCTCAGCCCCCCACGGATCAATGCCTTTCTGACCCTGCTCGCCGTAGTGTTCGCCGCCGTCGGCTGCTTTCTCCAGTGG
>JALVEU010000103.1 GCA_027030565.1 Gammaproteobacteria bacterium
CTGTACCTCTACCTGTCCGCCCCGGATCGGCTGCCCAAGGCACTGCAGGAGGCCCGTGCCGCGTTCGTGGCGGCCGGCCAGGCCCTGGCCGCACGCAGTGGCGGCAAGCTGAAACTCGACGTGGTGGATCCAGATGCGGCGGGGCCGGAACTGTCCAGCGAACTGGCCGAGCGTTACGGGCTGCAGCCCCTGGTGCTGGGGCTGCTGGACCCCAACCCGTTCTGGCTCTACGCAGTGTTGGAGGCGGGCGACCGGTTCGTGCTCGTGAGCCTGCCGGAGAAGCTCGAACAGGCGCCCCTGGAGAAGGCCATCGAGGCCGGGCTGAAACGCTTCGTGCCGGGCGTGCTGCGCACCATTGCCGTGGTGGAGCCGACCGGTGGCCTGCACGCCGGGCGCAGCTTCACGCTCCTGGAGGAGCGGCTGCGAGAGAACGCGGCGGTACGCAAGACCAGCCTCCGGGACGGTACGGTGCCCGAGGATGCGGACCTGCTCCTGGTGCTGGATCCCCATGGACTGGACGAGAAGCAGGTCTTCGCCATCGACCAGTTCCTCATGGAGGGCGGTGCCGTGGTGGTGGCGGGGAATCCCGTGGAGGTGAACCTCTCCGGCGGGGCCATCAGCGCCTCGGTCTCGCCCACCGGGCTGGAGGAGTGGCTGAAGCACCTGGGCCTGACCCTGGATCAGACCCTGGTCATGGACCCGCAGAACCTGCCCTTCCCGATCCCCGTGACCCGGATGGTGGGCGGCTTCGCCATCCAGGAGATCCAGGCCTTGCCGTATCCGTACTTCATCGACGTGCGCGGTGAAGGGCTGGGCGAACACGTGGCCACCGCCGGGCTGGAGCAGGTGACGGTGACCTGGGCCTCGCCGTTGACGGTGGCACAGGATCTGACGGGGATACAGGCCGAGACCCTTCTGGAGAGCTCTCCCGAGAGCTGGGCCTCGGGCTCGGTGCGGATCCAGCCCGATTTCACCGCCTATCCGCGGACCGGCTTCCCGGAGGAGAAGCCTGCGGGGCCGCAGGTCCTGGCGGTGGCGCTGAGCGGCCGGTTCACCTCGTTCTTCAAGGGCAAGCCTTCCCCCCTGGCCGCGGAGCCGGAGGAGAAATCCGCCGAGAAGGAGACGCAGGCCGCCGAAGCGGGCAAGGAGGAATCGGACGACGCCCAAGACGCCGGGGCCGGCGACGGGACCTCCGAGCAGGAGACGGACGAAGCGGCTGCACGCCCGCACCCGGTCATCGAGACCTCGCCCGAGCAGGCCAAGTTGGTGGTGATCGGTTCGGGCACCTTCGTCTCCGATACCGTGCTGGATCTGGCCACCCAGGCGCTGGGTACGCGCTACTTCAAGCCGGTGGATCTGGTGCAGAACGTGGTGGACTGGGCCCTGGAGGACCCGGCGCTGCTGGCCCTGCGCGGCCGCGGACAGTACTCACGACTGCTGGAGCCCTTGGATCCCGGCCAGCGGGCCTTCTGGGAATATCTGAACTACGCGCTGGCCCTGCTGGGGCTGGGGATCGTCTATCTCGGCTATCGCAGCCTGCGTGAGCGGCGGCGCCGTTGGTACCGCCGCGTGCTGGTGGCGCAGTGAGGGGGTGGGCCGTGGACCGTTGGATTCGGATCTTGGGCATCGTGCTCAGTGTGCAGGTGGTGCTCGCGGTGCTGGTCTGGTGGGGCGGCGGCGAGCCCGAGCCCGCGGGTGGGGAACGCTTTCTGGCCTGGGCGCCGGAGGACGTCACCGAGATCCGCATCGCCCCCGGCGGGCAAGAGGACCAGGAAGGGCAGGGGGTCACACTGCGGCGCCAGGGGGAGGGCTGGGTCGTCGCGCGGCTGGACGACCTCCCGGCGGCCGGTGAGCGCATTGGCGACCTGCTGCAAAAGCTGCACGAGAGCCGGTTGGGCCTGCCCGTGGGGACCACCGCGGCCACGCAGAAGCGCTTCAAGGTGGCCGACGAGGCCTTTGGCCGGCGCTTGGAACTGAAAAACCGCCAAGGCGGCGAACGGGTCCTCTATGTGGGCGAGTCGGCCGGTCCGGGCCGCGTCTACGCGCGCCTCGAAGGGCAGGATGCCATCCACGAGCTCCCCGTCCGCCGCTATGAGCTGGGGACCCGACCCGTGGACTGGGCCGACCGCGAGCTGCTGCACCTGGATCCCGCGGACATCCGCAAGGTGGCACTCGACGATCTGGTGCTGGTGCACGGCGACCAGGGTTGGACTCTGGCCGACGCGAAGCCCGACGAGCACCTGGATTCGGGCAAGGTGCAGCGTCTGATCGACCAGCTCACGAGGCTCAATTTCATCGACGTGGTGCCCGAGGCGGAGGCCCGCAAGGGCGAGCCGCTGATGACCGTGCGTGTGGAGCGCAAGTCCGGCCCACCCGTCGAGTACAGGATCTTCACCCGCACGGGGGACGAACAGGGTCTCCCGCAATACGTGCTGGAGATCGAGGGCAAACCCTGGCACTTCGTACTGTCCGGCCACACCGTGGCTCGGCTGGTGGAGGCCGACCGCGATTCGCTGTTGTCCCGGGCCGAGAAAAAGGCGGGCGGTGAGCAGGAGCAGGCCTCCCCGGCCACCGACAACGCCTCCCAGGCCACCGACAACGATTGACTCGCCGGCGGGGAGCCCCATTATAGAGATCAGGAGCGGCGCCCGGGCGGCAGGGATTGGGCGCGGCCGGGAAATCCGAGACAACAGGGGAACCCCGATGAGTCAGACCGTAAACATCGCGATCGTCGGCATAGGAAACTGCGCCAGCTCCCTGATCCAGGGTATTCACTACTACCGCGTCCGCCGTCCGGAAGAGGCCATCGGCCTCATGCACTGGGAGATCGGTGGCTATGCCCCCGGCGATCTGAAGGTCGTCGCGGCCTACGACATCGACGCGCGCAAGGTGGGCCGTGATCTCAGCGAGGCGGTGTTCGCCAGGCCCAACTGCACCAAGAAGTTCTGCCCGGACCTGCCGCCCAGTGGCGTCCAGGTGCGCATGGGCCGGGTGCTCGACGGGTTCTCCGAGCATATGCGCGATCATCCCCCGGAGCGCAGCTTCGTGCCCGCAAGCCTTCCGGAGCCGGACGTCGAGCAGGTCGTAGCGCATCTGCGCGAGTGCGGCGCCGAAGTGCTGGTGAACTATCTGCCGGTGGGCTCCGAGGAGGCCACCCGCTTCTACGCGGAGTGCGCCCTGCAGGCCGGCTGCGCCTTCGTCAACGCCATCCCCGTGTTCATCGGTTCCGATTCGGAGTGGGCGGGGCGGTTCCGTGCCGCCGGCCTGCCCATCGTCGGCGACGACATCAAGGCCCAGCTCGGTGCCACCATCACACACCGTACACTGGTGGACCTGCTGCGCCTGCGCGGTGTGGTGCTCGACCGCACCTACCAGCTCAATACGGGCGGCAACACCGATTTTCTCAACATGCTCAACCGGGCCCGGCTGGCCTCCAAGAAGGCCTCGAAGACCGAGGCAGTGCAGGCGGTGGCCGCCGAGCGTCTCGACGACGAGTGCATCCACGTGGGACCCAGCGACTACGTCCCCTGGCAGAACGACAACAAGGTCTGTTTCATCCGCCTGGAGGGCCGCATGTTCGGGGACGTGCCCTTCGAACTGGAGCTGCGTCTGTCGGTGGAGGATTCGCCCAATTCGGCCGGGGTGGCCATCGACGCCATCCGCTGCGCGAAGCTGGCGATGGATCGGGGGGAGTCGGGCGCGCTCATACCGCCCAGTGCATTCTTCTGCAAGCATCCGCCCCAGCAGTACACGGACGAGGAGGCCGCACGCCTGCTGGAGGCCTGGCTGCAGGCCCCGGCCGGGCGCACGCCGCATCCGGTGGCCGACGCGGCCGCTTCCGGCTGAGGTCGGTCTGACGGACCCCGCCCGTGCGGGCGCGTCTGGAGGCGCTGCGCCGGCGTGCTCAGGCCGCGATCCTGACGGTGTTCGAGCCGCTGCTTGCCGGCCTGGTGCGTCTGGGCGTCGGACCCAACGCGCTGACGGTGGCGGGACTGGTGCTGTGTCTGGGCGCCGCGGCGCTGCTGGTGGCAGGGATGATCCGTTGGGCTGGGGTGATGTTTCTGGTCGGCAGCGCCCTGGACATGTTCGACGGCGCGCTGGCCCGGCGCACGGGCGGGGGCACCCCGTTGGGCGCGTTTCT
>JALVEU010000104.1 GCA_027030565.1 Gammaproteobacteria bacterium
CGTCGAGATCGTCCGGATTTTGTTCCACTCGTTCCTTGAGGGCCTGGATGTCCGGCTCCTGGGCCGCCACGTGTGCGAAGGTCATCTCCGCACGCAGGGCACGCACCTCGGGGCGGTCCCGCTCCAGGGGGGGCAGGCCGTCCAGCACGGCGCCGGCCTCCTCCGTGCGCCCCTGCAGCATCAGCGCACGGGCCAGGTCGATCACCACGTTGACGTTGGCGGGGTCCATCTCGGCGGCGCGCCGCAGCACTTGCTCTGCCGCCTCGGCCTCGCCGGCCTCCATCAAGGCATGGGCCTCGTGGCGCAAGCGGTCCGATTCGCGCTCGATGTGACGGTCCAGGATGGCCCGGACCGCGGACTCGGGCTGGGCGCCCATGAACTCCTCGACCACCTCGCCATTCTTGAACAGCTTCACGGTGGGCAGACTGCGCACGCCGTAGCGCGCGGCCAGTGCCTGCTCCCGGTCGGTGTCGACCTTGGCCAGGATGAACTGGCCTCCATACTCCTGGGCCAGCTTGGTGAGGATGGGCATGAGCATGTGGCAGGGGCCGCACCAATCGGCCCAGAAGTCCACCAGCACCGGCACCTCGTGGGAGCGCTCCAGCACCATGGTGTCGAAGCTCTCCTGGGTGACGTTGACGACGTAGGGGGAGTCTGTGGTTTGCATGGGACCATTCCCTCCGAAGATTAGATGCGCCTAATATAGGGCGTTCGGCCGGCAGCACAAGGGGCCAATGGGCCCGTCTGGCGGATGGGCCTTTGGCCAGGTTACTGCAGGCCCTGGTGATGTGCGATCATCGGGCCCACAGCGGTCATCGGACAAGGGAGCCGAGACATCGATGGGCGAAGCCTACGACGCCTCAGAGATCGAAGTCCTGAGCGGTCTGGATCCGGTCCGCCGTCGGCCGGGCATGTACACCGACACCGCCCGCCCCAATCATCTGGCACAGGAGGTGATCGACAACGCGGTGGACGAGGCGCTGGCCGGTCACGCGGGACGTATCACCGTGACCCTCCATGAGGACGGTTCGCTGGAGGTGGACGACGACGGAAGGGGGATGCCCGTGGATCTGCATCCGGACAAGGGGGTGCCGGGGGTCGAGGTGATCCTCGGCACTCTGCATGCCGGCGGCAAGTTCTCGGGACGGCAGTATCACTTCGCCGGGGGGCTGCATGGGGTCGGGGTCTCGGTGGTCAACGCGCTCTCGGAGCGGCTGGACGTTTGGGTGCGCCGGGAGGGCCACGAATACCACATGGCCTTCGAGCACGGCGAGAAGGTCAGCGACTTGCAGGTGGTGGGGCAGGTGGGTCGGCGCAATACGGGCACGCGCCTGCGCTTCCGTCCGGATCCCCGCTACTTCGACTCGCCCCGCTTCTCGGTGAGTCGTCTGCGCCACCTCCTGCGGGCCAAGGCGGTGCTGTGTCCCGGGCTCGAGGTGCACTTCGAGGACCGGGCCTCGGGCCAGGTCGAGACCTGGCACTACGCCGGCGGCCTGGAGGAATATCTAACCGGGGCGCTTGCTGAATGCGCGCGCCTGCCCGATCCGCCTTTCGGTGGGTCTGTCGAGGGCGTCGAGGAGGCCGTCGAGTGGGCCGTCACCTGGCTGTCCGAGGGGGGCGAGGGGGTTACCGAGAGCTATGTGAACCTGGTCCCCACGACCCTGGGGGGCACCCACGTCAATGGTCTGCGCGCGGGACTCACCGAAGCGGTGCGCGAGTTCTGCGAGTTCCGCAGGCTGCTGCCGCGGGGGATGAAGCTCGCCCCCGACGACGTGTGGGACCGCGTCAGTTACGTCCTTTCGCTCAAGCTGCAGGAACCCCAGTTCTCGGGCCAGACCAAGGAGCGCCTCTCCTCGCGCGAGGCGGCCGCCTTCGTCTCGGGCGTGGTCAAGGACGCCTTCAGCCTCTGGCTCAATCAGCACGCGGAGCAGGGTGAACGCATCGCCCAGCTGGCCATCGAGGCCGCTGGTCGGCGCCTGCGCGCGGGCCGCAGGGTCGCCCGCAAGCGGGTGACCTCGGGGCCTGCGCTGCCCGGCAAGCTCGCCGATTGTGCATCGCAGGATGCGGCACGGACCGAGCTGTTCCTGGTGGAGGGTGATTCGGCGGGGGGCTCGGCCAAGCAGGCGCGGGACCGTGAGTTCCAGGCGGTGATGCCCCTGCGCGGCAAGATCCTCAACACCTGGGAGGTGGAAGCCGAGCAGGTGCTCGCCTCCCAGGAGGTGCACGACATCGCCGTGGCCATCGGTGTGGAGCCCGGTTCCGACAGCCTGGACGGCTTGCGCTATGGCAAGGTGTGCATCCTGGCCGACGCCGACTCTGACGGCCTGCACATCGCCACCCTGCTCACCGCGCTGTTCCTCCGCCACTTCCGTCCACTGGTGGAGGCCGGCCACGTGTACGTGGCCATGCCTCCGTTGTACCGCATCGACGTGGGCAAAGAGGTCTTCTATGCCCTGGACGAGGCCGAGCGCAGAGGCATCCTCGACCGCATCGCCGCAGAGAAGAAGCGCGGCAAGGTGACGGTGACCCGCTTCAAGGGCCTGGGGGAGATGAATCCGATGCAACTGCGCGAGTCGACCATGGCCCCCGAGACCCGGCGTCTGGTGCGACTGGAGCTGGACGATCCGCAGGGCGCCGAACGTCTTCTGGACATGCTGCTGGCCAAGCGTCGCGCCGCCGACCGGCGTCAGTGGCTGGAGCAGTCCGGCAATCTGGCCGAGATCACACCCTGAGTGAGACCCCTACGAGGCAAGAGCCCCCACCATGTACCCCGCTGACCCCGAACCGGGCCCGTTTGCTTCTCGTTGCAGCCATTGGAAACCCGCATGACCGAGATCTCACGAGACGAATTCGACGGGGTGGAGCGCCTGCCGCTGGCGCAGTTCACCGAGAAGGCGTACCTGGACTACTCCATGTACGTGATCCTCGATCGGGCCCTGCCCCACATCGGCGACGGACTGAAGCCGGTGCAGCGGCGCATCGTTTATGCCATGAGCGAGCTGGGCCTGTCGGCCGGCGCCAAGCCCAAGAAGGCAGCCCGCACCGTGGGCGACGTGATCGGCAAGTTCCATCCCCATGGGGACGCGGCCTGTTACGAGGCGATGGTCCTTATGGCCCAGGATTTCTCCTACCGCTATCCGCTCATCGACGGACAGGGCAACTGGGGCTCGCCGGACGATCCCAAGTCCTTCGCCGCCATGCGCTACACGGAGGCGCGGCTGACCCCGTATGCCAAGCTGCTGCTCCAGGAGCTGGGTCAGGGTACGGTGGACTGGCAGCCCAACTTCGACGGTACCCTGGAGGAGCCGCAGGTACTCCCGGCCCGGGTCCCCAACCTACTCCTCAACGGCGCCACGGGGATCGCCGTGGGGATGTCCACGGACATTCCTCCGCACAACCTGCGTGAGGTGGTTTCGGCCTGTGTGCACCTGCTGGAGGCGCCGGACGCGCCCTTGGAGGCGCTGCTGGAGCATGTGCGGGGGCCAGACTTCCCCACCGACGCGGAGATCGTCTCGGGGCCCGAGGAGCTGGCGGCCGTGTACCGTACCGGGACCGGGACCGTGCGCATGCGGGCGCGCTGGGAGCGGGACGAGGGCGATCTGGTGATCACCGCGCTGCCGTACCAGGTCTCGCCGGCCCGCGTGCTGGAGCAGATCGCCCAGCAGATGCAGGCCCGGCGCCTGCCCTGGGTGGAGGACCTGCGCGACGAGTCCGATCACGAGCATCCCGTACGCCTGGTCATCGTACCGCGCAGCCGGCGGGTGGACGCCGAGGCGCTCATGTCCCACCTGTTCGCCACCACCGATCTGGAGCGCAACTACCGCGTCAACCTGAACGTCATCGGCCTGGACGGGCGCCCGAAGGTGTGCAGTCTGCGCGAGCTGCTGGTCCAGTGGCTGGCCTTTCGCACGGAGACCGTCCGCCGGCGCCTGCGCTGGCGTCTGGATCGCGTGGAGCAGCGGTTGCACGTGCTCGAGGGCCTGCTCATCGCCTACCTGAACCTCGACGAGGTCATCGCCATCATCCGTAGCGAGGACGAGCCCAAGCCGGTGCTCATGGCGCGCTTCGCACTGAGCGACGCCCAGGCCGAGGCCATCCTGGAACTCAAACTACGCCACCTCGCGCGGCTCGAAGAGATGAAGATCCGTGCCGAACAGGACGAGCTGGCCGCCGAGCGCAAACGCCTGCGCGGCATTCTCGATGCCCCTGCAAAGCTACGGGCCCTGATCCGCGAAGAGCTTCTGGAGGACGCCGAGCGTTACGGCGACGCGCGGCGCTCGCCCCTGGTGGCGCGGGCCCCAGCCCGTGCCCTGGACGAGGCGGCGCTGGTGCCCGCCGAGCCGGTCACCGTGGTGCTGTCCCAGCGTGGCTGGGTGCGCGCGGCCAAGGGCCACGACGTGGACCCGGAAGGCCTCAGCTACCGATCCGGGGACGGGTTCTTGGCCGCCGCCCGGGGCCGCAGCAACCAGCTCGTGGTGTTCCTCGACACCCAGGGTCGAGCCTATGCGCTGCCGGCCCACGGCCTGCCGTCGGCGCGGGGGCAGGGCGAACCGCTCTCAGGACGCCTGAGTCCTCCGGATGGGGCGGGTTTCGCCGGTGTGCTCATGGGGCCGGACGACAGCCTGTGGCTCCTGGCCAGCGACGCGGGCTACGGCTTCGTGTGCCGCTTCGGCGATCTGGTGGCCCGCAACAAGGCGGGCAAGGCGGTGCTGCGCCTGCCCGAAGGCGCCCGTGTGCTTCCGCCCCGGCCGGTGTCCGATCCGGAGACGGAGCGGGTGGCCGTGGTGACCAGCACAGGGCATCTGCTGGTCTTCCCGGTCGGTGAACTGCCGCGGCTCGCCCGGGGCAAGGGCAACCGCATCATTGCCATCCCTGCGGCACGGGCCCGCAGTGGCGAGGAGCGCGTCACCCACCTGGTGGTGGTACCGGAGGGTGCGCGTCTGCGCCTGGAGTCCGGGCGGCGTTTCCGAATCCTGAAGCCCGCGGAGTTGGATGCCTATCTCGGTGAACGCGGCCGTCGGGGTCGCAGGTTGCCCCGCGGCTGGCAGCGTGTGGATGCCTTGCGCGTGGACTCCTGAACTCACAACCTCCGGCGTCCGGCGACGCAGGCCCGCGGCTTGAAACTTTTGTGCGCGGGCCCGATCTCAAAAGGTCGGATTTGTGGAGTCCCAGGCTGCACATAGCCCAGAGGAGGAGCACATGTTCTTGAGGATCGTATTGTTTCTGGCCGCGAACTTCGGGGTCTTGGTGGTGCTGAGCACGGCCATGCGCGTGCTCGGCCTGGATGCCTGGCTGGCGCAGCAGGGTATGCCGGTGACCTCGCTGCTGGTCATGGCCGTGCTGATCGGTTTCGGCGGCTCGTTCATCTCGCTGGCCATGTCCAAGTGGCTCGCCAAGACCAGCATGGGCGTGCAGGTCATCGAGGAGCCGCGCAACGCCACCGAGCGCTGGCTGGTGGAGACGGTGGCCCGTGAGGCCCAGGCAGCCGGCATCGGCATGCCCGAGGTGGGGATCTTCCCCTCCGATCAGCCCAATGCCTTCGCCACGGGGATGAACAAGAACGACGCCTTGGTGGCGGTGAGCACGGGGCTCCTGGCCAACATGGACGCCGACGAGGTGGAGGCGGTCCTCGGCCACGAGGTCTCCCACGTGGCCAACGGGGACATGGTGACCATGGCCCTGTTGCAGGGCGTGCTCAACACGTTCGTGATCTTCCTCTCGCGCGTGATCGGGACCTTCGTGGACCGCGTGGTGCTGGGCAATCGTGAAGGGCTTGGAATCGGATACTGGGTCACCAGCATCGTGGCGGAGATCTTCCTGGGCATCCTGGCCACGATCATCGCCATGTGGTTCTCCCGCTGGCGTGAGTTCCGGGCCGACGCTGGTGGGGCGCGCCTGGCCGGCAAGTACAAGATGATCTCGGCCCTGCGGGCCCTGCAGCGCGCCGCCGAGCCGCGCGACCTGCCGGGTGAGATGGCCGCCTTCGGGATCGTGGGCGGCATCGGCCATGGCATCAAGAAGCTGTTCATGAGCCATCCGCCCATCGAAGAACGCATCGCGGCACTGGAGCGCCTGCCCGCCTGAGCCCGGCAGCCCTGGGTCAGAGGGTGCCGAAATCGTAGTCCATCTCCAGGGACGGAGGCTGCAGGAAGCTGCCTTGGACGTAGTTGATCCCCAGGCTCCACAGGGCCTGGAGTGTGGCTGCGTCTTCCACGAACTGGACGATGACCAGCTTGTTGAGTGCGTGGGCGCGATCGACGATCTCGCGCAGGCCCTCGGCCACGTCGGGGCGTTCGGCGATGTCCTCGGTGAGGCTGCGGTCCACCTTGAGGAATTCGGCCGGAAATGCCTTGAGCAGGTTGAACGGCTCGATGCCTGCACCGAAGTCTTCCAGGGCGAACCGGCAGTGTAGGGCGCCGAGATCCTGCGCCAGCTGCCGGGCCTGGCGCAGGTGGTCGATCAGGGCGGCCTCCCGGAACTCGAGCACCAGGCTGTTGCCGGGCACCTTGGCCGAGCGCAGTTCCTGCACGATCCAGCGGGACAGGTCCGGATCGGTGAGCGTACCGGCGGTGAGCTTCACGAACAGCTGGGCGTCGCGGTCGGCGTGGCGGGCCTCGGCGAGCTTCTGGATGGCGGCGCGTAACAGCCATCGGTCCAGGGCCGTGGCGAGGCCCGTGCGTTCGGCGCTGGGCAGGAACTCCGCCGGTGAGACGGGCTGCCCCTTCTCGTCGAGCAGCCGCAGGAACACGTCGAAGCGCTCCTGTTCCTCCCCGTGCAGGCTCACGATGGGCTGGAACATGATCTGGAACCGGTTTTCCTTCAATGCGGCGCGCAGTCGCTTGTGCCACATCTCGTCCAGTTCCCGCTGGCTCATCTCCCCTGCCTTGGGGACATAGATGTTCAGGGGTACGCCTTCGGCCGGCGGGGGGGCGTGCAGCGCCTGCTCGGCTCGTCGGATCAGCTCGTTGAGCTCCGGTGTGTTCTCGTCGATGGGCGCAGCGCCGAAGCGCAGGTTCACGGGCACGGACTTGCCCTCGGCGTCGAAGGTGTGCTCCTCGAAGGCCTGGTGAATCCGTTGCAGGTGCGTGGTGAGGGCTTCCCGCTCCTGTAGGGTGCTCACGATGGCGAAGACGTCCTCGGACATGCGTCCGAGGACGTCGCCCTCGAGACTCAACGACTCAAGCAGCTCGGCGGCTTCCGCCAGCACCAGATCCGTAGGGCCCACACCGATGCGATCGCGCAGTTCGCCCAGGTTGGTGAGTTCGGCGAGCACCAGGTACGCCTTGCGTTGCCCCGTGGCGGCGGCGTGGATGGCCTCCTCGATCTTCTCGAGGAAATACCGTCGATTGTAGAGTCCCGTGAGCGCGTCGCGCTGCTGGGCCTCGCGCAGACGCTCCTCGAGTACGCGGGCATCGCCCTGGGAACGGATCACCAGCTGTGTGCAGGGCTCTCCGTCCATGCTGGCGGGACAGAGTTCGAGCTGGGCGTCGAAGGCCTCGTCGCGGATGTTGCGCAACCGCAGCTCGAGGGTGGCCGGTCCGGGGTTGGCGCGCAAGTCGCCCTTGAGCGCCTCCTTGAGGCGGGTCTGGTGTTCGGGCACCACGAGATCCAGCAGCGGCACGCCTTCGATGTCCTCCATGCTGCTGAACCCGAACAGCTCCAGATACCGCGGGTTGGCGTAGATGTGCATCCCTTCGTGGACGTAGGCGATGGCATCACGAGAGCTGTCCAGCAGTGCCCGGGCGCGGCGCTCGGATTCGGCCAGGGCCGCCTCCAGGCGCTTGGTGCGCCGCCACAGGCGGCGACAGCGCAATACCCGTTCGATGACCAGGATCAGGTGTTCCCGGTCCTTCTTGGAGACCAGGTCCTCGGCGCCCTCCTGCATGCACTCCACGCGTCCAGGGGCGGCGTCCGCGTCGGTCAGGGCGATCACCGGGACGTGCCGCCCCGACTGGCGCACGGTGTCAATCACGTCGGTCAGCCGGGCTGCGCCGGTGTCCAACGTGAACAATAGCAGGTCGGCGCTCTGCTTCTTCAGCGTCTCGGCCAGTTCGTCCACAGTGTCCAGACGCTTGGCGCGCACGGCATGGCCGTGGGACTTCATCATGCTCACCAGTGACTCGGCGTCGTTCAGGTCCGATTCCAGGACCAGGAGGCGTACTCGTTCCTGTTTGTGCTTGGGCACGTGGGATTCTCCATTGCAGTACAACCTAGTCTCGGGAGGGCTCGGTTTCACTCCGGCCGGGGACCGCCCGATAGGCGAAGCGCTCGAACAGCCCGGTGCTCTCCAGGCGGGCGCCCAGCTCCAGCACGTGTGTGCCCCGCGTACTGAGCACCACGACGCGTGCGCCCATCTGGAAGCGGCCCACCGGCGCCACCACCGTGGGAGGCTGGTTGAGCGCGCGTACCGGCGGCAGCCACAGCGCGGGGCTCGCCGAAAGATTGTCCACCTGATACACCTCCTCGTGCTCCAGATGAATCGGCACCACGCGGGGGGCGAGCAGCTGCACGCCGATATCCAGATCGCCCTGGGCTCGGGCCTGGATCCAGCGCACGGCGCCGATGTGGATGCGCTCGCGGCGGGTATCGAAGATCCGAATGGCCAGCATCTCGCCGACCTGGGCCCCGGAGGGACGCATCTGCGGCCAGTGCAGCTGGTACCCGCCGGCGCCGAGGTTGATCACGTCCCACATCTCCCAAGGGCGCTCCTGCACACCCGTGGCGGTGTGTGCGGGGTACTCCCCGGTGTCGTGGGGGAGGGCCGGCATATGTGCTCCCCCCGTGCCGGACGGCTCCGGTTGCAGCTGGGTCAAGGCGTGATGGATACGTGCGATGCCGAAGGTGACCTCCACGTGGTCGTCGCGCGGAATGCGCGAGAACCGCCGTGCCGGTACCGAGCCCAGGTTGCGAATGAGCCGCCGGCACAGGGCGCTGTGCAGGGCGGCACGGTTGGTAATCGTGGTGCGCGTCCCCGGACCGGTGGTCTGCCCCAAGGACGTGAGCGCATCGAGCAGGGGACCCAGGTCGATGGTGCGCAGGCCCGCCGAGGGCTTCAGATCCTCGGCCGGCCGGTATTCGGGTGGCGTGTCGGAGCCCAGGTCCAGGGTGCTGACGTAATCCCCGTGGTCGGCGGGCAGGCCGAGCAGTATGGAGCATTGGGGGCGCGATTTCTTGAGATATTCGGCAAATCGTCCGATCTCCCCGTTGCGCAGCCCGTAGGGATGGGAGAGGGCGAGAATGGCGGTGTGCAGGAACAGTTCCCTGGTGGGCAGGGCCTCCCGCGGCGCGAAGTCCAGCACGTCGTTGCCTTCGGCGTGACGGAACAGACCGTAGGTGCGGCGCCAGAACCCCTCCCGCAGTGACTGGTACAGTGACCAGGCCATGCGGGCCTCGTGATAGAGCAGTTCCAGGCCCCTGTGGATGGCCAGCGCCGTGTTGCGTGAGGGCCAGGTTCGGGTGTGCGCCTTCTCTTGAAGGGCGAGGGTGTAACCGGTCTGCAACTCCCACAGCAGGTCTTGATGCATGTGGAAGGCCGCCTGGGTCTTGAGCGAGAGGGGGAGGCTGCGGGCCACGAGGCGTTTGCGCAGGGCCGTGAGGGCACGCACCGCCGTCGGGCTCAGCAGCTCCATGCTCTCGAGCCGCGCCTTGGCGGGGGCTTCCTGGCGGTTGGCCAGTTCGAGCGCCTCGCGCAGGCGCTGCGTGGTGGAATCCAGGTCGAGATCCGGAAGTGCCTTGAGCCATTGTTGGACGCGGCGCGGCTGAAGCGGGAACCGCTCCGCGGCGTCCGGGCGAACCTTGGGCAGTTCGAAGGGCATGGTTCAGGGCGTCAATTCAAACCGGTCGTGTGGCGGCTCCTCGCGCGCCCCGGAGCCGCTTGGAGCGGTTCCGGGCCGGCCTGGGCCTCGTGTCGTGCCTGTCCATTTTATCCACGCCCCACTGGCCAGCCTCGCGTACGTGGGGTAGCCGGCCCCGGCACCCCCGTCGAACCGTCCGGGTGGGACCAGGTCTTACACCACCAGCTTGTGCGGTGCACCGGGTGTCTCGCGCACGAGCCGGGGGACCTGATAGCCGGGGAGCCGCCGCAGCAGTGCTCGGTGAAGGCCTTTGCCGCGGTCTTCGTCCACTTCGAAGTGTCCTGTGCCCTGGACCCGGTCCAGGAGGTGCAGATAGTAGGGCAGGACCCCGTTGTCCAGTAGCGCCCCGCTCAATGCGGCCAAAGACTCGACGGAATCGTTCACCCCGCGCAGGAGCACACTCTGGTTCAGCAGTACGGCGCCGGTGCGCGCCAGCGCCTTCAGCGCCCCTTCCACAGCGGAATCGAACTCCTGTGCGTGGTTGGCGTGAATGACCACCACCAGGCGCAGGGGGAGGCGCTCCATCCACGTCAGCAGCGTCTCGCAGACACGCGAGGGCACCACCACGGGCAGTCGGGTGTGGATGCGCAGGGTGCGCAGGTGTGGGATGCTGGCCAGATCCTGGGCCATCTGCTCAAGCCTCGTGTCACTGAGGCTCAGCGGGTCCCCACCGCTGAGGATCACCTCCCGGAGGCTCACGTCCTGGCGGAGGTGGGCGAGGATACGTGCCCATTGTGCCGTCCCTACCCCCTCACCGTAGGGATAGTGCCTGCGAAAACAGTAACGGCAGTGCACGGCGCAGGCCCCGGTGGCAACCACCAGTGCGCGACCCGCATACTTCTGTAACAGGCCCGGGACCACGGCCGTGTTGCGTTCGGACAACGGGTCTTTCGTGAAGCCGGGCCGTTCCGTGCACTCGAGCCCCACGGGGAGGACCTGGCGCAGCAGCGGATCGGCGGGATCCCGGCTGCGCATGCGGGTGAGGAAGGGCTCGGGCACGCACAGGGGCCACAGCCGATGGGCCGCTTGCAGCCCCGGAAACTGCCCGGGCTCGAGTGCCAGCCGGCGCAGCAGAGTACGAGGATCGCGTATGGCGCCGCGCAGCTCGCGCCGCCACTGGGGCATATATTCGCGGCTGTCCGGAGCCGGTATGATAAGGGCCCTTTTTTCGAGGGAATCAGGAGATGGCATGGCCAGCTATAGTACCAATGAATTCCGGGCCGGACTGAAGGTGATGCTCGACGGCGAGCCCCACGCCATCATCGAGAACGAGTTCGTCAAGCCCGGCAAGGGTCAGGCGTTCAACCGGGTCAAGCTCCGCAACCTGAAGACTGGCCGTGTGATCGACCGCACCTTCAAGTCCGGAGAGTCCCTGGAGGCCGCCGATGTGGTCGACGTCGAGCTCCAGTACCTCTACAACGACGGCGACTTCTGGCATTTCATGGACCCCGAGACGTTCGAGCAGTACGCCGCCAGCAAGGCGGCGGTGGGGGAGGCCGCCCAGTGGCTCAAGGGCGAAGAGATGTGCCAGGTCACCCTCTACAACGGCGAGCCGCTCATCGTGACCCCGCCCAACTTCGTGGAACTGAAGATCGTGGAGACCGATCCGGGGGTGCGGGGCGACACCGCCACCGGTGGGACCAAGCCCGCCAAGCTCGAGACGGGGGCGGTGGTCAAGGTACCGCTGTTCATCGAAGAGGGCGAGGTGATTCGCGTGGACACCCGCACGGGGGCCTACGTCTCGCGCGTCAAGTGAGCTCGCCGGAGGCATGGTGGCGTCCCTCCGCGGGGATCGCCACCCTGCAGGTGCGTGCCCGAGTTTTCAGTGCGATCCGCGCCTTCTTCGCGCGGCGCGGGGTGCTGGAGGTGGACTGCCCCCTGCTCTCGGCCGGGGCCTGCCCCGATCCACAGATCGAGCCGTTCGTGGTGCGGACCGCAGACGGCCCGCGCTATCTCCACACCTCGCCGGAGCTGGCCATGAAGCGCCTGTTGGCCGCTGGCAGCGGCGATGTCTACTCTCTCGGCCACGTGTTCCGCCGCGGGGAGCAGGGGCGCCGCCACAACCCGGAATTCACCCTGCTCGAGTGGTATCGCACCGGTTGGGACGGGGAGCGCCTCATGGGGGAGGTGGCGGAGCTGGTGGCCGAAGTGTTCCCGCAGGCGCGACGCCGGGCGCCCGAACGCATCACCTATGCCGCGGCCTTCGACCGAAGCCTGGATGTGGATCCGTTCCGCGCTGGCACGGACGAGTTGGCCGACGCTGCAGGCCGACGTGGAGTGTCCGGCAGTGGGGACTGGGACCGGCGTACGTGGCTGGACTGGCTCTTCGCCGAAGCCGTGGCTCGGGACTTCGCCCCGGACCGGCTGACCTTCGTCGTCGACTTTCCACCCGACCAGGCCGCGCTGGCACGACTGCGCCCGGGAGCGCCACCGGTGGCGGAACGGTTCGAGGCGTTCTGGGGTGACCTGGAGCTCGCCAACGGTTTCACGGAGCTGACCGATGCGAATGAGCAGCGCAGACGGTTCGAGCACGAGGCGGCGCAGCGCCGTGCCCGGGGGCTGGATCCGATATCCGTGGACGAGCGGTTTCTCGCCGCACTGGAGACCGGCTTGCCGGATTGCGCGGGCGTGGCGCTGGGCGTGGACCGGCTGCTGATGCTGGTCTGCGGTGCCGATCAACTGGCCGAGGTCCTCCCCTTCGCCTGGGACCGTGCCTGAGCCTTGCAGCGGCCCAGGGCCTGGCCCATCCGCACCTGCACCTCCGGCCCGAGTCCCTCGGCCCACTGCACGGGCTCGGCGAGCAACACCACGACCGTGGAGCCCAGATTGAAGCGGCCCATCTCGGCCCCGCGCACCAGTTCGGGTCCCCGGTCTCCATAGTCCCAACGCCGAATGCCACCCCGGGGGGCGGGGGTCACCGGCCCAGCCCAGACCGTATCGATGGCCGCCACGTTGATGGCGCCCACCAGCACCACCGCCAGCGGACCGTGGGCGGTGTCGAATAGGCAGACGACGCGCTCGTTGCGGGTGAACAGCCCCGGAATATGCCGTGTGGCGAAGGGCGCGACGGTGTAGAGCCGGCCCGGCACGTGCATCATTCGCCGCAGCCGGCCGCTGCAAGGCATGTGCACCCGATGATAGTCCCGCGGGGACAGATACACCGTGCAATAGGCCCCGCGCGTGAAGACGCGGCCCAACTCCCGATCTCCCCCGAGCAGAGCGTGTGCGCTGTACGTATGGCCCTTGGCCTGCAGGAGCCGGCCCGCCTCCAAGGCCCCGAGCTGATTGATGCGGCCATCGGCCGGTGAGACGAGCGTATCCTCGTCGCCCTCGATGGGGCGCGCTCCCGGCCTCAGACCGCGCACGAAGAAGGCGTTGAACGTGGGATAGGCGTGTCGTTCGGCGTGTTCGGCCTCGGTGAGGTCCACTTCGTAGTGACGCACGAACCAGGCGATCATCGCGGGTACCCACGGACCGCGCCAGCGTGAGAGCCGGTACACCATCCGTGAGAGCGCGTGGTGGGGCAGCAGATGGAACAGCCAGGCCTTCAGTCGCGGCCACATGGGGCAAACCTCTCCGGATGTGGGTCTAGCGGGTGTCGATGAGGGGAAATCCGTGGCTCGGGCGCGGAGCCGTCCTCCCCAAGGCCGCAATACATAACATGCCGTGCCGCCCGCTGTGCAGTTGCGAGGGCGCTCAAGGAATCGCGGGTGGCGCCTTGAAGGTCTCCGGGTCCTGCGGGATCATCCCATGGCGGCAATCTCCGAGAGGCCCGGATGCATTCACGTCCACCATTCGGCGGTCCGGCCGCCGCACAGCCGGCGCTCTGGCACGGATGGCTGCGGCCCCGTGGCCCGAAGGCGGTCGTGGTGGTGCTGGCGATCGGGCTGCTCATGGTCGGTGTCGTCGGCCTGGTGTATGCAACGGGCGGGCTCAAATACGTCTATGCCCACACCATGTACCTGCCCGTGCTGCTCGCCGCACTCGGCTTCGGTGTGCGCGGCGGCGTGCTCGCGGCGCTGGCCGGCGGCCTGCTCCTGGGG